>JACQQX010000070.1 GCA_016206805.1 Candidatus Omnitrophota bacterium | reverse complement strand
GTCAGACCCCTGTGGATAACATAGGGTTATCCACAGGGGTCTGACCCCCGTGGAAATTGAAATTCAGCCGAATCCTAATTGTTCTGGTTGTGATTTGATGGTGTTTGCCGAATTGGAAGTTCCGCGGCCCATTCGGGGGATCCGGATTGAGGAGCGGGGCAGGGAAGTGGACTGTGAAGTAACCGGCATTGAAGAAGGCGGCGGAGTTTGTCAGGCTTTCGCCGTGAAGGTGGCGGACTCGGGAGCGGGTTACGCGTATCTGGTTTATGGCGGCGCTTGGGGGATCAGGATCCAATCAAGCACCCATGCGTGGGGTGAGCCGTACAAGCTTTACGGCCAATCCCAAGACATTCTTTACGCTCACTGTAACTGATGCAAAGCGCCCCATCCAAATTTCAGAAATATCTTTTTGTTTGTGAAAATAACCGCGATGCGGGAGCCTGTTGCGGGGAAAAGGGCAGCCAGCTTCGCGAGCTTCTCAAGAAAGCCGTGAAAGAAAAGGGTCTCGCGGGGAAGATCCGTGTGAGCCGCGCGGGATGCCTGGATGTTTGTGCTGATGGACCGAATGTTCTTTTGATGCCCGATAACGTGTGGTTCAAGCATGTGGAAGCAAAAGACGTGGAAGCTATTCTGCAGGCTATAGGAGAATAAAACATGGCATGGGTGAGATGGGGATCGGTTTTCATGTTTCTGGCGGTAGTGATGGGCGCTTTTGGCGCGCATCTTTTGAAGGGGGAACTCGACCCCGCTTTGATGGAAGTTTACCAGACCGCTGTTTTTTGGCATGTGGCGCACGCGTTGGCGCTTTTTGGAGTGGCTTGGCTTGATTTGCATCTGGCGGATGTGAAAATCCCTTGGACCGGTTTTCTTTTTTCCGCCGGCATCGTGCTTTTTTCCGGCAGCCTTTATGTTTTGTCTTTAACGGGGATGCGGTGGCTGGGAATGGTCACGCCGGTCGGCGGTCTCTGTTTTCTGGCGGGATGGGTTATTATGGCTTTGGTGAAATAATGTGGCAAAAAGTCGCGAAAACTTCTGAAATCGAAAACAGCCAGGGCAAAACCGTGCAGGCGGGTACGGTCGCGATCGCTTTATTCAAAGCTGACGGGCAGTTTTATGCCATTGACAATGTTTGTCCTCATCGCGGCGGACCGCTGGGCGAGGGGTATCTCGACGGCGCGGAAGTCACCTGCCCCTGGCACGCGTGGACGTTTGACGTCAAAACGGGAGAGTGCAAGAACATCCCCAACGTGAAACAAAAAAGTTTTCCGGTGAAGATCGAAGGCGACGACATTTTGGTCGACGCTTAATGTTTAAAGGTAGGGGTTTTCTTTCGTCAGGTAATTTTTAACGTAATCCCCAACGGCTTCACCCAGGTTTTGAAAACGGGTGGGGCATCCTGCTTTCCGCAGTATTGTCAGATCCGCCTGGGTAAAATACTGGTATTGGTTCCGGAGGTTGGCCGGCATGTCGATATATTCAATGGCCGGCGGCAGACCCAATGCCTTAAAGATGGCGTTGGCCAGGTCATTCCAAGTCTGGGCCTTTCCGCCGCCTAAATTGTAAATCCCGGTTACCGCCGGATTCTGATAAAACCAAATCATCGCCTCCACCGCGTCTTTCACGTAGAGAAAATCCCTTTTTTGACCGCCATCCGGATATTCCTTTTTGTAGGATTTGAATAAACGAAGTTTTTTCGTGTCTCGGATTTGCTCAAAGCCTTTATGGACCAGGCTTCGCATATGGCCTTTATGGTATTCATTGGGCCCATAAACATTGAAGAAGCGGAAACCGGTGATCTTTTTTTCAAAGCCGTTTTTTAGAACCCAGATATCGAAATCGAGTTTGGACTGGCCGTAAGGGTTGAGAGGTTTTAGGCGAGGCGTGAGAGAGTCTTCGTCGGAAAAGCCCAGCGCTCCGTCGCCATAGGTCGCCGCGCTCGAAGCATAGGACAGATAAACGTTGCGGGGGATGGCCCATTCGGCGACGCGCCGAGAGTAGTCGGTATTATTCTTGCGCAGAAAATCAAAGTCCATCTCGGTGGTGTCGGAACAGGCGCCCATATGGAAGATCGCGCGGACGTCCTTCAGGCGGTTATTCTCCAGCTCCGAAAGAAATGGGTCCGAATCCAGATAAGCAGAATAGGTTTTGCCTTCCAAATTCTTCCACTTGGCCGACCCTTCCGCTTTCTGGTCCACCACTAAAATATCTTTCTCGCCCAAGGCATTCAGCCTGGCCAAGAGCACGCTCCCAATAAACCCCGCCCCACCGGTAACAACAATCATGCCACCTCCAAAAATAATTTGTCATTATAACATAGTTGAGTCGCGTCTTGTCTCCCCCCGCCACACAGTGAATTCAATGGGCCGTGCGCTCCGGGTGGATGTCCTGTCTTGGGGACGCGCCATTTCCCACCGGAAATGACGCTCGACGACAGCGACGTCCAGGGTCGCCTACGGCGACCACCGGGATGGACGCGCTGTCACGCCCCAAGACAGTACATCCACCGGGAGCGCTACACATCCGCTAGTGTGAATT
>JACQQX010000007.1 GCA_016206805.1 Candidatus Omnitrophota bacterium | reverse complement strand
TTTCGAGTTTCGTGCTTCGGGATTCGTGCTTATGAAGATTGTGTTGGCTTGCGGGGGGAGCGGGGGGCATATTTTTCCCGCTTTTAGCGTGGCGGAGGAATTGAAAAAGCGCCATCCGGGAAGCGAGATCATTTATGTGTGCGGGAAAAAGGGAATCGAGAGTCAAATTTTCAAGCCGCTGGTAAAAGAACGGGTTTTTTCCATCGATAGCGCGCCCTTTGGCGGCCTCAAGTCTTTGGGCAATCCCCGTTTTCTGATCAAGCTGGCCGCCGGAACGATTCAATCGCTTCGTTTTTTGGAAAGGGAGAAGCCGGATATCGTGGTGGGTTTTGGCGGTTATTATTCATTTCCTATTCTTATCGCGGCCAAAATAAAAAAAATCCGCACCGCAGTTCATGAGCAGAATGTGTTGCCGGGTGTGGCCAATCGCGCGCTTTGCCGCATCGTGGACGGCACGGCGCTGAGTTTTGAGGAATCGGCGCCGGCCCTTAAAGGCGCGCGTCTTCTGCGGGTGACGGGCAATCCGATCCGTGAGTCGATTGAAAAGCACTGCCGCCAGGAGGCGATCGCGTTTTTTGGCTTTGATCCGGAGAAATTCACGCTGCTGGTGGTAGGGGGGAGTCAGGGCGCGGAATCGCTGAATACGGTTTTCATGGAGTGCCTCCCCTTTTTATCGGACACCTGGCGCCGGCAGTTCCAAGTGCTTCATCTTTGCGGCAAGATGTCTCCGGAGGAGTCTCAGGAGCGCTGCCGCAAGGCCGGCATCTTTTGCCGCGCCTACTCTTTTTTTGACCGCATGGAGTTGGCGTATTCGGCGGCCCACGCCGCGCTTGGCCGCGCGGGCGCCACTTTTTTGGCGGAAGTCGCCGTGAAGGGTATCCCGGTTCTTTTATTGCCTTACCCTTACGGGTCAGGGCATCAGATGGCCAACGCCAAGGCATTTGCCCGGCATCACAATACGGTTTTATTGAATCCACTGGAAACCACGCCTAGGGAACTGGCCATGAAATTGGAAACGCTGAAGAATCGCCAGCCTATTCCCGGCAGCTTCACAGAGGCTCGCAAACGATTGGCGGATTTTGTTGAGGAACTAGCCCGTTGAGCCAAAAAACCATTCATTTTATCGGAATGGGCGGCATGGGAATGAGCGGCATTGCGCGGCTTTTTCTGGACCAAGGCTACGCGGTTCAGGGAAGCGATCTCAAAAAAAGCGATGTATTGGCGGATCTTGAGAAAAGTGGCGCTAAAGTCATGATCGGTCATGATGCCGCTTATGTGAACGGCGCGGACTTTGTCGTTTATTCTTCTTCCATCGCCGAAAATCATCCCGAGCGCGCGGCCGCCGCCGGGCGCAAAATTCCTATTTTACACCGCGCCGAAGCGCTCGCTGAGCTTTGCCGGGGACGTTTTACGATCGCGGTGACCGGCACGCATGGCAAGACCACGACAACGGCGTTGATCGGGATGATTCTCAAAGAAGCCGGGCGTGATCCTTCGATTGTTGTCGGTGGGGTGGTCCAATCTTTTGGCGGGAACGCCTGCTGCGGCAAGGGAAACGAAATGGTTATCGAGGCGGATGAGAGCGACTCCTCATTCCTGCGCTTTTCTCCGAATCTTGAAGTGATCACCAATATCGACGAAGATCATATGGAACACTTTAAAACGCCGGAGAGGGTCGAGCGGGCTTATCGTGATTTTGTGGGGCGGCTTGAGCCGGGCGGGGAATGGTTTGGCGCTTCCCAGGATGAGCGGGTGAGGCGTTTGGCGGCCGAGGGGGGGCGGCCCGCGTCCCTTTACGGGTTGGGGGCCCAAGGCAATGCCGTTTACGCGACCGACGCGGTCGAGTGTCCGCAGGGCCGCCGCGGTGTGGCGTTTAAAGTTTGGGCCCATGGCCGTTATTTGGGTCAGGTCCAAATGAAAACCGTCGGTTTGCACAATGTGTTGAATGCTTTGGCGGCTGTATCGGTGGGTTTGAAGCTCGGCATTTCGTTTGACGTGATCGCGCGGGCGCTGGGCCGTTATGAGGGGACTCGCCGCCGTTTTGGAATCCAATTTGAGGGCCGGGATTTCCTGGTGGTGGATGATTACGCGCACCATCCCACCGAAATCCAAAAAACGCTTTTAGCGGCACGGTCATTGAAACCAAAAAGACTTTTCGCCGTCTTTGAGCCGCACCGTTTTACACGAACCGAGTTTCATCTCCAAGCTTTCGCGAAAAGTTTTCCGGCGGCGGACAAGGTCGTGATCACGGATATTTACGCGGCCAGCGAAACGCCGCTGCCGGGCGTTAGCGGACAGGCGGTCTGTGAAGCGGCAAAGGCTCATGGACATCCCGACGCGACCTATGTGGCGCGGCCCGACGTGAAGACGTTTGTTGAAAACCAGATGCGTTCCGGAGATTTGATCCTGGTGCTGGGAGCCGGGGGAATCAATCAGGTGGCGATGGATATCGGCAAGGAGCTGAAGAGGCGTCTTTTTTCAGCTGTCCGCGGAACGGTTTTATCGGAGGAACCGCTTTCCCGGCATACGTCGCTTAAAATCGGCGGCCCGGCCGAGTTCTGGGCGGAGCCGGAAGATATCCGGGATTTGCGGACGGTTCTGAAGATTGCCGAAAAAGAAAATCTGAAAGTGACGGTGTTCGGGGCCGGTTCCAATCTACTGGCTCCCGATGAGGGGTTGAAAGGGATTGTGATTCACTTGAAAGGCGCCTTTTTCAAAGAAGCTTGGCTTGAAAAAGAAGGCCTTCGCGTTCGCGCGGGTTTGCCCAACACGCAGTTTATCCAGTTTGCCGTGGAAAATGGTTTTGGGGGTTGTGAGTTTTTGACGGGGATCCCGGGAAATATCGGCGGGGCCGTCGCCATGAACGCGGGGAGTCATGGACAGTCCGTGGACAGTTTGCTGGAAGAATTGACGCTGGTTACTTTTAACGGCCAAATCAAAACCCTCGCCAAAAAAGACGTTCCTTTTTGTTACCGCTCCTGGGGGCTTAAAGACTGCGTGGTGATCGAGGCTTTGTTCCGCCTGCCGCGGATAACCCGTGAAGAAACGCAAAAAGTTCTCGATGAGTATCGGGATTATCGTTTGAAAACGCAGGATTTGAAACACCCCAGCGCCGGGTGCATGTTTAAAAACGGAGGCCCGACTTGTTCGGCGGGCCGGTTGATCGATGAAACCGGACTTAAGGGGTTCACGGTGGGACGCGCGCAGGTTTCGCCGGTTCACGCCAATTTTATCATCAATCTCGGCGGGGCGACTTCCAGAGATGTCATGTCTTTGATCGAACAGGTGAGGAAAAGGGTTTTAGAAAAGCACGGGGTTTATCTTGAAACCGAGGTTAAGATATTGGATGGGACCGGACTAGACTGTTGATGAATTCGATCGTAGGGGAGCTCCGGTAGGGCATCCTGTCTGGCGGACGCACAATTTCCCCTGCGCGGAAATTGTGCTCGATGACAACGTGCGTGG
>JACQQX010000067.1 GCA_016206805.1 Candidatus Omnitrophota bacterium | reverse complement strand
GCTACCCCTTGCCGCGGGGCTCCACAACACCCTAACAACCCCCTTACGCAATCACATCGCGACCCTCTTTGGAATCCCCGTCACAAGTCAAGTAGCGGGAAACCAGCCGTATCTTAAATTCCTCTTTGACGTAGCCGGATCCCCGGGCTTTATCCAGAATGACTTTGTCACTATCCTTCCGAAAGTCGTGTCGCTTTATCAAGCCCTAACCGGCACGGCCAGGGATAATTTCAATGTGCTCTTTGCCGTGACGCTTCCTTCCAGTTTTGTGTTGCCGGCGGGCGCTCCGCAGACGGACATTGAACGGAACAACGCCGCGCGCAAGGCGCTGTTCGATGGCGCGGGCGCCGCGGATCCGCGCACCGGACAATCCATCCACGTTCTGGCCGACTTCCTTACCCTTCTTCCCAAAGCGCGCGGGTTGTTTGACGTTTTGACAACCAACGCGACGCATGCCAATCATTATCTTAAAATCTTCGGCGCGCGCTCCGCCGGTTGGGCCGACGCGCTTGAGAGACAAAAGTTCATCGGAAGCCTGTTCAACACCGTCTCAAGTCGCAATCGGCGGGAGAGATTCAACTTCAAACAAACTTCTTTTCTGAACGTTCTCAAAAAAGTCTATCAGCTGTTCACCGCGCTGCAGGCCGATCCGAAACGCCTCGGCACGTTCAATCGTCTTTATTTCACCAATCTGCCGCGAGCAGGGTCCGCTTCCGAGTCTCCAACCGCATTTCGAACTCCCGAAAATCCCCGGCACATCGGGGATATCACGTTCCTTTTTAACATGGCGGGCGACCCCAAATTCAATTTACAGAAATTTTTGAGAAAAATGGATCTTAACTACCGCCGTGGTGATGAAAATTTTGAGAGAAGCTTATAACTTATTTAAAATAAATGAGTTATATCAATATTAGTCCTTTCAAAGATTTGTATCCTTTCATTTTGTAACGTATACTTGAAGTGTCGTTTGAGATCGACACCGTACGTAAGTACAGATGTAACAGAGAGTTGAATAAAAGTGAGCCCTATGGCCGAGAAGTTTATACACTTCTTTAAAATGTTTTATGAGAACTCCCGCTTTGGGTGGAGGTTGCGCTCTATTGCGGCAGCGTTGGTTATCGCTTTTCTTGCCCAAGATCTTGTTCAAGCCCAAGGCGGCACTCCTATTTGGCAAAATGTCACCACCATCGAAACCGCCTCCAAAAAGGAAACCGCTCTCAATAGCATTACTATTCCGCATGATGCGGGTATTGCCCGCAAAGTTGTGGCCAAGGGGGCGGGCGAAGTCATCATCAATATCCAGGACGCCCACCAGAAGCTCGGCGCCCAGCAGTCCATCACGCGCATCCTCGACAATCTCGTCCGCAATTACAACTTGAACCTCATTACTCTCGAGGGCGGCTCAAGCCTCATCGACACGTCGCTTATTTCCAGTTTCCCGATCGCCGAGGCGAAGAAAAAAGCGGGAGAATATCTTTTAAAAGAGGGCAGAATCGGCGCGGGCGAGTTTTACTCGATGATTGCCGAAAGCCCCGTCACGCTCTACGGAGCGGAGGACCCTTCGCTTTACAAGGAAAACGTCGAGGTTTTCGGGCGCCTTATCGACATGAAAAAGGAAATTCGCGGCCAGCTTCGCGGTCTCCAAAGGGCTCTTCGCGATCTGGAAACGAGGATCTACAGCCCCGAATTGCGTGAGATCACGCACCGTAAGCTTCTCCACAAAAACGGCGATATCAAGTTCACTGAGTACTGGCAGTATTTCAGCCGGCGGGCGGGGGAGAAGGGCGTGGATTACACGAAATTTCCCAATCTCAAAAAACTTGCCGACGCGGTGGATCTGGAAAAAGAGATTGATTTCAAAAAGGCCGGTTTGGAGCGCGACGCGCTCATCGATGAGCTGGGCAAAAAGCTTCCCAAGCCGGAGCTTGAGAAACTCGTTCTTTCCGCGCTCCAGTTCAAACAGAATAAAATAACCCCCGGCCAGTTCCATTATTATCTGGCGCAGGTCTCGCGCGGCCAGAACATCAACCCGGCGGCCTACAAAAACATCATTCTCTATTCCCAATACGTCGTTTTGTACGAGTCCATCGACCTCATCGCCATCTTTGAGGAAGTCGAAACGTTTGAGAATGAGGTCAAAGAAAAATATTTCACAAACGATGACGAAAGGGCCTTGGCCAAGCTGTCGCATTGCGCGCGGATTTTGAGCCAACTCCTGGATACGACGCTGGTGTCCAAAGACTATGAATTCTTCGTCAAAAACGAGAAAGACTGCGACATCGACGCGATACGCCAGGGTCTGGCGAGGCTCGGCGCGGAAGCGGACTTGGACGTTCTGGAGCGGGCCATCCCCAGCGCTCGGCGGTTTTACGAGCTGGCCAGCGCGCGCAACAAAATCCTTCTGGACAATACGCTAAAGCGCATGCGCGCCGAGAAAACCCAGGTCGCGGCGCTCATCACCGGTGGCTTCCACTCCGAGGGCATCTCGCGCCTCATGGACGAGGAGAAGCTATCGTACCTCATCGTCATGCCCAAGTTCGACGAGAAGTCGCCCAACCGGCCTTACATCGCCATCCTGACGCAAAAACCAAAAGAGATTGAGGAAGAATTCAAGGACTCGGATTTTTACCTGGCGGCGGGGTCGTTTTTTGATTTAGGGACGCAGTTATACGGGAAGGAGAATGTTGAGCTGATGCGGGGAAATCTCGCGATGCTTTTGGCTGGTTCTCGAGCGCAAGGCCGTTTGGTTGATGAGATTAAGGACGATTTTTACGAAGCGTATCGCAAAAAATATGACGATCGCCTTGCGCATGACGGCATGCGGGGACTTTTGGAGCCGGAAACGTTGCGCCGGTGGCTTGACGAGGCCGAGGTGCGCAAAGAGGCCGGAAGTTATGTTGTTACATTCGACGAACGCGTGATTCGTGTGGGTTTTGATAAGGGAGAAGTCCGTTCGGTCCTGTCATCCCGAGCGAGGGAGCAAAGCGACCGAGTCGAGGGATCAACCAGGCTCGCGCTTGATTCCTCGACTCCCCAGCCTATGGCTGTCTCGCTCGGAATGACAGACAAGCGCGTGCCATCCCAAGAAGAAATCCAAAAAATGATCGATGAAGTCGCCAAGCGCATCCAAAAAATCTTTGTTCTCAAAAAAGCCTCTGCCGATGAAGTCATCGCCCGATTTATTATCGAAACCGAGCGAATGTTTCGTCGGATGAATTTGACGCCCACTATGGCCGCCCGCATCGCGTCAGCCCAAGCCGCCGCCCGACTCGCTCAAGCCTTGTCGTTGCGAGGCGCCGCAGGCGCCGAAGCAATCTCTGCCCCAGAGACTGCTTCGCGTCCGGCTTCGCCGGCGCTCGCAGTGACGGGCGCACCCAACTCTCCACAGGCTCCTAAGTCGATCTCAGAGTCCGTGTTGCCTGTCACGGGCAAAAGGGAAGAAACCGCCGCGCCCGCGGCGGTTTCTTCTGCTTCACGTTCAGTAATTCAGCGGATTTTCGACAACACTCGCCGTCTGATTTTTTCAGGTCTTTTTGCCGTCAGCTTGGGAAGTTTGTTAACAATTGTGGGCATCACTACTTTTGCCGCTTTGGGCGCCGGTGGAATGTTCTTGGCCGGGGCTGGAGTATTGATTGTCACAAAACTATTGTGGGGCTGGAAAACTCAACCCACGATTGATGAAAAAACAGGGCTTGTGATTCAAAAAAGTTCGCTTTTGGGCAGTCAACGCACCCTGGGCCGCGAGGTTTCCATTCCTTTTAGTCTTTCATTGCCACGGATCTTTATCGCTGTTTTGGCCGGTAATCGCGAGCCGATTCTTCGGCGCATTCAGGTTCAGTTTATGCCCAAAGAGACACATCTTGAGCGTCACAAGTTGAGCACAGCGCAATGGTTTGTGATTCTCTTTAAACTTTTGCAGCTTAACCGCAAACGCCAGATTGAGCTGGATCAACAGCGGCACGATCTCCCCGAGGGGCCTGCGCCGATTGTGGAGACGATTAAGAATAAAGTTTCGAAAAACTATCAGGAATGGAAGCGTAATCCCGTTGGGAATACACTGGTTTTCTTCAGAATTATTTTCTTTGATTTGGGCTGGCATGTGCTGGATAACTTCTTTTTCAATCGCATCACGCGGACAGTGGGCTATTACTTAAAAGGAGACTCGGCTAGAAACTTTTTAGGGGAGTCGATGGCCGCTCAAAACACTTTTACTGAAAGTGTCCTGCGCCTTCAAGCGTTGAAACCTCAAAAAGGACAGAAAGATTCTGCGCTTGAGACGGCTCTTACTCAGGTGCAGAAAGCCTATGAAGAGCGGGGATTTGAGGTATTTGGAAAGGGACCCACCAGCCTCATCAGGGCTAAGATCAGCGGGAAATACCGCCGCGCGGAAGCCGAGGCCTTGGAAGATCGACAAAAAGCTTCGGCAGATTTTGAAGCGGCTATTCAAACGCTGAAAAATACAGACGCCGATCAAAACCTTATCGATGCCTATCAGGCTCGTTATCGGCTGGCGGTATCCGGAGCGACTTTTTTTGACGAGATGGCTCGTTATTCCCCCTTGGCGGCCGGCTGGGCCATGGCGCGTATTTTGATGCAGATAACGGGCGTTGAAGCCCTGGCCAGCTTTTTCTGGAATCGTAAAAATCTCATGATTGCCGGCTGGTTGACGTCTCTTGTGCTCGGGCCGGCGGCGGGCATGGTATTGATTTCGGGTATAGTGTCGGTGATCATGATCGCTAGGGCGATCAGAAATCGCGATTGGCGTTCCAAAGGCATGTGGGCCAGCCTCGCCGTCACTACGACAATGATTGTGATAGAACAGCTAACCGGCGCGGAAGGCCTTGGGCAAGTGGGCGCCGATTGGAAGCCACAAGCGCCCATTCTCAATTACAGAGTTGAGAATGCCGGATTGGGGCATTGGATTTCTTCGGCGATTACCAATAGCTTCTTGTCCATTCCTGCCGCTATTGACCAGCAAAAAAATAAGGCGCTGGCGAATCAATTCAATCAGAAGATTCAAGAAGCCGGCTTTAAGAATTTGGCGCCACTGACCGGTGTTTCCTATAACGAATTGTCCAATTACATCGCATACTTGGCCCGCGCGCCTTCCGACGTGCAGGCTTTTGCCGGCGGCCTCATCCGAAGCCATCTATTAGCCGGTGTCTATCCGCTCAATGCCGCCGAGACGGATGGAGTTCTCCTCCAATTGCAGGCGCTGCCCGTTCTTCCGGTCGTTATTGTTTCTCGTTCCGGTGTTCTCCAAAAAGCTTATGCCGACGGCGTTTTGCGCACCCTAACCTCCGGCCATTTCTGGTGGAACTGGCTCAAAGGCACATGGGGCATGTGGTTTGTCACCCATGAAATCAACCTTGTTGTTGGGATTTCCTCTGGTGTCGATGCCGGTATTAACGAGGGGCTAAAAACTGTTGGCGCTGACCGGGCGATGCCACAAGGCCATTTTGGATTTCTGCATGCCATGGTGGCGACGGTGGAAGGCAATAAGCATTCGCCCGATCCATTCACCCAAGCCGGTCTTTTGGGGGCGATGAATGTTTATTCACAGGAGATGGTCGGCGAGACGATGGCCAATCTTCCATTTGTTCCCTTGACGGTGAAAGCCGCCGAACTCACGGAGGAGGAGCGGAAAGAAACCCTTCAAAAACGCGCTGAGGAAATAAGTGAGCGGGAAAAACAGGAGGAGAAACTTTTAACGGAGCTCATACCCATTCTCGAAAAAGCGGTGGAGAAAGCGGATCCGACGGCCGCGACGGCCGAGATCGAGCGCCTTCTGGCCGACAAGGATAGGCCGGAGGTCTTGGACGCCGCCAAAAAAATGCTTGCCGATCCGGCCCTTATTCGGGCCTTCCGCCAGGCGGTGGAGGATTACCGGTCTCTATTGGAAGAATTGGAAAAGACCCCCGGACGTGACATCGCCGACACAACGAAGCGTTTGATCGCCGTGATGGCGGCGCATAAAAAAGTCCAATCCGCCATCCGCGGCGCCAACGCGGGCCAGATCACGTCTTTGGCCCGCCTGCTTTTGGGAGGCGTTCAACTCAAAACTGAAATCGGTCGGGCGATCGGCGCCAGAGATCATTTTATACAAGAAGAGCGCACGGCTATTGGCGGCGTGAAAAACAGGGTCAAAAATGCGATAGAGATATCCTTTTCTCTGGAGCAGTTTATCAAGGGAGGCGGCATCCAGGTTATCTGGGACAGGGGCATCAATTTCATTTTGAATGACGCCGCCCGCCGTGTCACGTACGCGCCGTCCGGGCCGCCCAAGGAAACGCCCCTGACCGGACAAGTCGAAAGCGACGCGACGGCGCGGCCGGTTCTGAGGATTTATGAGCGGCACTTCGGTAAAGGGCGGGTTTTCGCGTCTCCCGAAGACGAAAGCTTTGAAAAAATTAAAATTGAAGCTGAGGAGTATGGTTTTGACGTGTGGATCACGCGGAAGGGCAAACTGCGCGATGTCTTGAAAAAAATGGGCATCGCTCCGTCGCCGGACATGGACGCGAAAATGCTCGCAAGCGATGTTTTTTACGACCAGACGCCCGAAGGCGAGGTCCAAACCCTCTTTATGGCCCCCAAACATTTTGATCGATCTCAAGCCGTAGCCGAGGCGCTGAAAAAAGCGGACAGCGACATCCTTATTCTCAAAGGAGAAGCGGAGAAAAAGAAAGAGAAAAAGCGCTTTCTCGGAATACCCATAGGCCTTGGCACTTCAGACCTCATCCGCGCCCTAAGCTCCGTTGTGCCCTACGGCCGCGTGGTGCAATCGATCAAGGACATCGTGGACAGCCGTCGTGCACACAAAGACGCCAAAAGATATGAAAGGGATTTAAAAGCCCCGACAGGGCGCTTCCGGGATCTTTCCATAAAAGACTGGTGGAATGATCTCACAGAAGACCAGCGCCGCGCCGCGCGCCCCAGCACCCGCATCGTCCGCATCCCCTTTGAAAAGTCGCGCGAGCGTGTTGTGATTTCCGCCAAGCATTGGGAAGGGGTTAGCGAGGACGAGAAAGCGCAGCTCGATTACACAATCGAGGGCGACAAGGTCATTTTGCGTGAGCGGGTCCAGCGGCAGATTTATAACGAGTCCGATCCTGAGCTTAAAAAGCACTGGGCAATCATCGATCCCGGTGAAAGAGAGGATCTTAAGGCCATCCGGGAGAGCCTAAAAGCCAAGGGGGACCTTGTGACGGTGAAGCTGACCGAGGATATCGTCGCCGGCGGCTGGATGGATGTGCCGCGAGGCCTCGCGGTTTCCCGCGGGGACAGCCTCAAAGGGCTTGTTTTAAGAGTCAAGGACGGCCGGCTTCAGCAATTTTTTTATTCTTTGGAATACCTTAAAAAAGCGGCGCCTCTTCTTAACAAATCCGAGTCAAAACTTTTGGAGCTTCCGCCGATCCCCGGGGCCTATTTCGTGCCGAAGGAGATGGAAATCCGATGGGTATCCGGCAAGACTCCCAAAGACCCCGGCCGGTATGAATACCGCAATCTTAAAGAGGAGGATCAAAAAGATTGGAGGAATTTGGAGGAGAATTTCCCCAAAGCGCGTGAATCCGAGGGTCAGCTCACCGCCGCCGGCAAAAAAGCAGCGATGAAAAAACTTCGGGATGATGCCAAAAAGCCCGTCCCCGTCCCCGGCACGAAAAAAGAAATCAGGGGCAAGACCGTTCAAGACTATGACATTTACCGGTACATAGCTGTTTTTCTGCCGCTTGAAAAAACAGGAACCTCCGAGGAAATCGTCGCGCAAACCACACAAGACAATTATGAAGTCGTCGCCATCAACCGCAATCTTTCAAAAAAAATTACCGGCATTGTCACCAGCACCCCGGAGGGCGAGGTCAAGTGGCGCTATTACGCGGAAGAAAAGGAGGATGAAAAAGATTACATCGTACGAGTCGAGAAGGACGGCACAATTTATCAGTTTAAAGACCCGAAAAAAGTGACCGATGTCGACCAGGCCTATCTTTTTAATGAGGGCGTCACTGTTGAGCTGTTCGGCAGGGTCGAGAAGAAGATCATTGAATTCAAAGGCAAAGAACTCGAAAGCAAAAAATACACCCGCGTAATAACGCGTGCCCCGGGTCCCGGTGGTGAGATCTTGAGCATCATCGCCATCGATGAAGCCAGGGATGGGGAAGAGGCCCTCCGTTATTATTCCGATGAAAAAACGGGGCGGTTTAACCTCGTCGAAGACATCGCCTCGGGTGATTTTTACAGAGTCGATCCGGACAAAGACTTCGCCATCGACGAGTCTGAGCGCGTCGCGTTCACCGAAAAAGAAATCATCCAGTTCAAAGGCGAGCCATACGAGCTGAGGATCCGCAGAAACGCCAAAACCCGGGAAATCGAAAACGCGGTTTTGGTCAAAGGCACAAAAATTATCCCCGTCAATGTGCCCGACTTCACGGTCGCCGATCCCGCGCAAACCATCGAGAAAGGAAAGCGTCTTGAGGTTTTCCGGATTGACCGTGAAAAAAGGGTGATCGGTCCCGACGGCGTCGGCCATACGACTCCGCTCGGCGATTTCAAAGATCAAAACGGCGAAGTCATCGGGACCCTCTCTTTGCATGAACCCCAAGGCAAGAAAGCCTTCCATGAAGTCCGTTTGAAAGGGGGCGAGCTCAGGACGGTAACCAAAGTCGACGACGGGCTCATCATCGCCGATCCCACTAAACCCGAAACGCCGGGACAAAGGCTTGAGGTTTTTTATATTAAAGAAATCGACAAAGGAAACTGGCAAATCTCGGAGCCTTACGGGCACACCACGCTTGTCGGGGAATTGAAAGACGAAAAAGGCCGGATGGGGACGATCGCTTTGCACGAGCCTAATGGCCGCGCGGCATTTTATGAGCTGCGGCTGACCGACGGCAAATTCGGCGTCGCCAAACTGCCGGACGGACGCTTGAGCGTGTCGCTTATCCGAAGCCCCGGCGGACAGGCGGCCATCACCGTTCCGGCCTCCGAAAAAAATTTTGATTTTCCCGCACCGACGGACATCGATCCCTCCGAACCTATACGGGCGAAAGGGGAGGTGGTTCGGTTTGAAGGAGCGGCCAAGGAGCTTTTTGAGGTTTTGGTGTCCCAAGGTCGATTCACGGCCCAGCCGACGGGATTTACTTTTGAACAGGAACCCGTTGTTTTTCTCGGTGAGAAAGCGGTTTTGTTGCGATTATTGGGGCAGGTCGGCGGGAAGATAGAAATCATCTCATCCGCGCGAACCGATCCCAGGGACCCCATGAAGGGCCTGAAACTTTCCGAGATGGCCTACCGCGGCGGCGAGGCTTATTATGATTTTCCTGTTCCGCATGATGTCCGAGATCCTTTAAAAGGGGCCTTTTTCCGGTATGAAAGCCTGGAAGCGCTTCTCAGGGATTTAAAGAAATCATCCCGCGCCGAAGGCCGCGCGACAGGGATCGAATACGAAGCCAAGTTCATCCGCTTTGCCGGAGTCGAAGCTTATTATCTTCACCTATACGACACCGTCCGTCGGACGCATAAAATCGAAATCTTATCCGTCAGCCCGGCGCAAAGGGACCCCACCAACCCTTTAAAAGGCCTCAAGCTTTCGCAAATGGCTTTCGAAGAAGACCAGCAATCGCCCTATGACTTTCCCGTGCCCAACAGCGCCGAAACTCCCGGCGACGGCAAAATCATCCGCTACACCGATTTCAGGACGCTTTTGGAGGATTTGGACAGCCTGGCGACGCCTACAGGCCGGTTGAGGGGCGCCCCAACAAACATCATCTATCATCAGGATTTCATCACCTTTCCCATCGCCGGCATGCCTTACGCCGCGGCGGTGCTGATTTTGACCAATACCCAAACTGGGGAGAAGAAAATAGAGATTGTTTCAACGGATTTTGCCGATCAGCACAATCCTTTCAAGGGTCTGCTTTTCTCGGAAGTCGCGGTCGCCGTGGTGGCTGACAAGAAATACCCCATTCATTTTCCGGTGCCGACCCATCTGGAACAGGGACAGGTTTCTTCCTGGGGACATTTGCGCTATCCCAGCGAAGCGGCCCTGTTGGATGACCTTCGTTCGCCGGGAACGGAGCTTTCGGGCGAAAAACCGGCAAAACCGTATATTGTCTCAAAAAGGGCGCAAGGTCAGCACGTGGTGAGCGAGTTTGAGCCGGACAAGTCTCAGGGAAACCAAACTGGGCCCAGAAAACTTGAGCTCCATCTACAAAACGGCTATGACCCTGAAAATGAGTTTTTAGGAAAAAAAATCAGCGAAGTGTTGATTGAGGACGGAGCTGACCGCTACGAAGTCGCCGTTCCGGATAGTCCTCAAAATCCTAAAACCGGAAGAATTTTCCACTACACCAGTTTGGAAGAGCTGACAGCGGATTGGAATGAGAGAGCGTTGGGCCGCCAAGGAAAGGACACCGGCAAGCGGTTTCAACGCGAATATGGCGTTTTTGAAGGGGAACAGGCGGTTTATTTCCATGTCGTAAGCGGGGATCAAAGACAGATCGAAATCCTTTCCCGTTACGAGCCGGACCCCGAAATTTTCATCAAAGGAAAAACGCTGGCCCGGTATAAAAACGGTGTTTTGGCGAAAGTTATTTACGGGAAAGAAGGCGAGACGGGCAGTCTGAATTTTAAAGCGAGTGTTACCGAAAACACTCAAGGACGCACGGAGATTCAAACGGGCGACTTCATCGGCGTTTCTGTGACAAACTTGAAGCCCGGGGACGTGCTCAAGGACCCGCGCTGGCAGGCGCTTATCCAGGGGCATGCCATCATTCACAACTTGGAGTATTTCGGGCCCACGCTTTCCAATGAGGCCATCGAAGCTCTCAAAACCATTCTCGAAAACACGTCCCGCAAGGACGAGGCCGCGAAAAAAATTGACCAGGTTCTCGGCGGCGGGGGCGTCCTCGACCGCGTGAAGGGCCTTGTCGCGGTTCTCCAAAACGGTTTTTCAGTGGGACTGGCGATGTCGGAGATCCGGCGGATCTTCGGCGCGGGCAATGTCGTGGAAACGATTCAGGCGTTGACGGGATCCGGTGATATCCGCGCCAAAAAGCAGGTGGACGCCGGCGTAACCACTTTCTTTGATATTCAAAAAGGCCGCCAGACGGCCGAGCGCATCGGAATCCCCGACATGGAATACCCCGTTTTCTCGGTTGTGGATGGGATAAGCGGCATCGCGGCCGACTACACCGTTTGGGTCGCGGACGGAAAAGGCCTGACCATCAGGATGCAAAACAGGCTTGCGGGCCTCTGGAAGATGACGCGTTATGAGGTTTTTAGCGGAACGGTTATGAACGCTTTCGGGAGGCCCCTGCCGCCGCTTTTGCCCGTTGAGGAATGGGACGACCGCGGCACGACGCGTTTCCGTTACAACAGCCAGGGGCAGGAGACGTTGAGAGCTTTTTACGGCCGGCGGGTTCCTAAAGCGGGCGAGCCAGGAGAATCCGTCGCCGCGCTCCGGGCCCGCGCGGAGAGTGACAAGGCTCTCAAAGACTACACTACTCTCGGCCGGGTTCGTGTCAAAGACGGCAAAGCGGTTCTGGCTGACAACGGCACGGCGCTTATCATCGACATGCAAAACCGAATGGGACAAGTATGGGAGCAATATGAAAATGTGAAGGGACAGAGAACCCGGCAGGTGCGCAACAGCGTTCGCACCGAATATAAAGGCCAGAAATTCAATCCTTATCTTTTTCTTTGGACTCCCACGGAGTTTGACCAATACCGAACGACGGACAGAGGCCATGTCCGGCACGGGGTTCGCAAGGGACTCACCGCCCATGGCGAGCGGTGGGCGGAAAAAGACCTGGTGACCGGCGTCTCCTTCACTATCGGCACCGACCTTTTTGGAAGCAAAAAATATGAAGTGGACCATCTCAAAGCGGAGATGACGCGCCATGACTTCGTTCGCGAGGATCAGGTCTATCGGATGACCGGCATGAATGTCGACATGCCGGTCCGGACGGACTCTCTAACGCTATTTTCGGCCGGCCGAAAACCTCTGCGGCTTGTGAATTATAAAGTCGCGGAAAAATGGAAACCCGGTTATCGCTTGGAAGGATTCGACATCCGCTCCGATTTTCCCCAAAGCCCCCGCCGACCGTGGGAAAAAGCGCTTTACCGGGTGATGGCCCATCCCCCGTTTGACTATTTCGGTCATCCTATCGGGGATATGCTGCCGATCCAGCAAGAGGATAATCGCGGCCGGACCCGATTTATTTATAAAACAAGCGGCCGCGACAAAGGACGGGAGCTGGCGCGGGAGTATTACGGAAAAGATGAAAATGGAAAATTGCAAAGCCAGTGGTCCAGCAAAGGCTCTCCGACCGGCGTTCGCAACGGCCTGCTTCAGGTGGACAATACCATCAATCCCAAATGGAAGGGAGGGATCCACACCCGGTCTTTTGAAAATGTTCTGGGCCAGACACGCGGCGGCGTGACTCACGCCGGACAGGTGCGCACCGCCCATCTGGGAGAAATGACTTGGGACCAGCGCAACCGAACATGGGTGGCCACACGCGTGCGGACGGCGACCGCCGGTGGCGAGGTAAGCGACTCCCGGCGGACAGCTCTTTTGCCCAATGGGGACACCCGCTGGGCGGAAACCAAAAAAGTGCCCCGGCATTTGGCCAAATACAACGAGACTTTCAACGTTCACACGGACATGTTCGGAAACCCCATGAGGCGCGATGACCTGAAACGTTACGAATCACATACGTATGACCGCGGGCGCGAGGATTTGAATCGCCGGCTCAACGGTGTTCCCAGCGAGATTTTGGTCGCGACTTTCGAATCCGGCACGGGAAACAAACTCTTGGATTATGCCGTCACGCAGAATGACGGATGGAGAAACGGTGATTTTCAAACCATACAGGTGGAATCGCAAAACGTCGGTTTGATCCGGATGTATCAACAAAAAAAATATACACCGGATGACGCCAGGAGGCTGGCCGAAACCGCTCCCAATTACCGGCGAATTTCGCTTTCCCGGGTGGAGCCCAATCCCGGTCTTGACTGGACTTACCGTCCCCACCCCTATGCCCGGCTTGTGAAAGACCAACTGTCCAACCAGGCCGTGACTCAGGGAGGCCTTACGGAGCATCATTACCGCGCGGACGGCGTGGAAACCGATCAGATCTATGATGCCCTGACGGAAGCGACAAAATTCCATCGCGACGTTTCTTTGGCCTCGCCGGAGTTTAATGAGCGGGACATTAATGTCGAGCGTCTGAGAGGCGCTCTCAAAGAGGAAAATGCGGCGAATCGTGAAATTATTCAAGCGCTCAAAGCCAGAGGTTTCGACCGCTTCAAGGCCGGCGCATCGGACGAATTCAGAGCCGCGAATGTTTTTAATGAGTTGATGCGCGACCCGGGGCTTTACCGAAAATTTTTAACCGCGACCGAACTTTCGCAAAGCGCCAAGATTATTATTTCAGGAATTGAAAAGGCGGGACAGGCAGACAGACGATTTACCGATCAAGAGATGCGTTTCATCAACCGAGCCTTGCTTCAGGAAATCTTTCCCCACGCCACCGAATCCAGCGCCCGGCACAGTGGGTGGTACATTTTCGCCTTGGTTCAGGGAAAGATACAAACCGTCCGGGATTTAACCGGCCAATCCCGGGAATGGATTAAAGATGCCCGGAGAACGCAAGTCACCTCCCAGGGCCTGAGAAACGGCAACGGACACCGCATCGCCGGACGCAATTTCTCCGTGATAGAAACCGGTTCAGGCAAAAAAGAGATCCGCCCCCACGGCGTGATTCCCCGAAACTATAGAGGGAACTTGAGCGTGGACGACAGGGGCAGAATGGTCACTTGGACGCAAGACTGGCTGGGCCGGATACGCGAAGACCACACCAATCCCCTCGGCCAAGTGGCCCAAAAAGTTTTCAGGGACAAAACCCCGGAAGGCGACCTTTTTTATTTTGAAGACAACCAGGATGTTGAAAATTTTCTCTGGGATTCCTATGACCGGCTGGATTTTTCTCGGAGCGGCACCGATTGGGAACTTTTAAACCACAATAAACCGGTTTTGGCCATTGAAAGAACTCTGGTATTGGATCATTCTTCCGGGAGACCATTGGCCGCCCGTGATGGTTCAGGGAGGCCCTCCACACGCCATTATTATCCGAATTATAAATTTGCGGACGAGCTTTCACCGGGGGCATCGCACCGGCCGCGCGCGCGGACCGAGATCAATTATTTCAATCATGGGGACCTGGAGCAAAAAGATTCCTATGTCAATGAACTCGGCCAGACGAAGGGTTTTGATTTTGAAGGCGAGAAGTTTTCCACATGGTGGATGACGCGTGTTTATCAGTATGTGCCCGGAACGGATGTCCCGGCCGAAAGTGATCTTTTGAGAATTCCTTTCTCCGCGTATGAAAAGCTTTCAAATGAAGAAAAAAAAGATATCAACGGCCTCAGCCGGCGTTATTGGGCCAATCAGTTCACTTTCACGGGGGTCAGCAATGTTTCGGAGGTCCTGCCGGGAACGATTTACGGAGATCTTCGTGACCCTTCCAAAAAACTTTTGACGCCCGAACCGGGCCGTGGGCTTTCCCCGTATTTTCGCGACGGCGCGTTTCCGCCGCTCAAGATCAAAACCGAGGGCGAAATCAAGGCCGGCATGGTTGGTCTTGTGAAAGCGCCGAAGGGAAAAGGACTTTTGTATGCCTATCGGGATTTGAAGAACAAGCTTTATCACCTTCCTCCGGCCATGGGTGTTTCCGTTCAGGATGCTCATGACAATCCCGGAGTCGCCTATCACGCCGACCCCCGGAATTTTGGGCGATATTACAAGGCTCTTTTTGACAACGATTTTGCGATCGCCAAAGAAATAAAAAATAAGGGAGGAAACGCCGTCAAGATCACATTGCCACCCAACGGGCTCTCCGACGGCGACCTGACGCGTCTCGTCGGCGATATCAGGGCGCTTTATGACACCACTCGTATTCGGACAACCCTTCTTTTCTACGGAGGAATGTATTTCCAAAATGAAAGCGGAGAGTTTGTGTACGACAACCCTACTCCCGAAAATCTGGCGTTGGTCCAAGGGCAGGTGAATAGACTTGCCACAGCCCTCCGCGATTTGGGACCGGCGCTTGGCCCTATTCGCATCGGCAATGAAAACGCTTATTACATCAAAGACGCTTATCAAACTCCTGGTTTTTATTTCAGTAAAAACACACCGGCCGATACAATAGATCTTTCTCCCACGGATTATTACAAATTCATGGCGAGTCTTGGACGTGTCTATCGCGCCGCGGACCCCAATCATCCGGTATTCCTGGGCCATGGTTTCATGGAGTCGCAGCAAGTCATGCAAATGAGCAGCGCTGGAATCGCCCAAGCCTTTGACGGACTGGATTTAAACCTCTACCCCAGCAGTCCTCACGGGGACACGTTGGAGGGCAAACGGTTTACGGAGGCCCCCCTGACGGAATATATCGACGAATATCAATCCAGCCTTCTTCACGCCCGAAAACTGGGCTTGCCGGTGCGCGTCGGTGAATTTGGAAAATCTTCGACGGTGGTAGGAGAGAAACTCCAGGCCGAATTCACCGGCAAAGCGGCGCAGGCGATTCAGCGCTTCATGTGGACGGGAGCCGGAGCGGGTAGTCCGGACGATCGGATCGTCATAGAAGCGGATTGCCATGAGCTTTTTCCCGAAAGATGGAAAGACCGGGAGATTCATCCGGAGGAAAGCGGGATGGCGCTTTTGGAGTGGGGGCCCCTCGGTAAACCGCGATTTAAACCGGCCTTTGACGCCCTTATGGGACAGTACCACAAGTTGGCCGAGGAGTATCACACAGTCATTGTACTAGGAAAAACCATAATGTCCCCACCCACGTCTGGTCCCTCACCCACTACCCACTCCGGCGCGCCGCTTCCTTCCACTCGAAACGTGCGCGTCGAGGGAGTGGCTCATATTGATAATATCCGTAACCAGGACCTTTTGGTGTCCCGCGCCCGTAAGCGGTCAGGAGACGTTTATGACCAGATGGCCCAACTCAATGACATCATGGGTAAAACGCTTTTGACACAGCTTCCCAGCTACATTGATATCGCCACGAGGTTCTGGCCGGGGACGGATATTTCCAGGCAGTATTTCCGGGTGGTTGACGGCCAGTTGGAACATGAAGGCCATGATTTGAGCTCCCAAATGCTGCCGGCGCCTTACCGGCGCAATTATGTGACAACCCGGGCCGGCAAAAATTGGACCGAGGACAACATCACCTCCGTTCGCATGGGGTTGGTGCGCAGGTCCCAGTGGGGTTTCGGGCCGACAGCCTTCGAGGAAATGCTTGTTTACAATCCCGAGGAGTGGGCGGCTCTCGGCATGGATAAAAGAGAGGAAGGCGCTTATCCTTTCGCGGAGGCGCAGGCCAGACGTCCGGTGGAGAGTTATGACGTGCCGATCGGGCATGTGACCACAAACCCGGAAACGGGCCTGCGGAGAGTTATCGAATATTTTGATGACCATGATTTCTACCATGTTTTTAAAGTCAATCAGGAGCTCTCCAAGTTGGACTTGCCAAAGTCCATTTTCTGGTCATTCGGTTACGGGCCCAAAAACGGCTGGTCCTATGAGCAGAGACAGGGAAGCACACCACCTTTTCACACCCGGCTTTATCAAATGCTGGGTTACCCGGTTTATTCGACCATTTTGGACGGTGTGGATACCACCTGGACGAGCCTTTTCAGGGAAATCGATTTTGATGGGAATCCCTATGGGACAAAAGAGTACCTGGACAAGCGGTATTTTATCGCCGCTGTCAAAAAGGACGGGTATGTTTACCAATACTTCCAGGAACTGCCCGCCCTGGGGGCCGTTGCCACCTTTTTAAATGACCAGCGCATCGGGCCCAAATGGGGGATCCTCAAGGACGGCGTCCCCGAATACACCGAAAACGGGGGTTTTGACCCTTCCACTAACCGTTATGCTTCCGAGTTTAGGCCTTCCGATGCGTGGCTCAACTCACTTGCCGGCAGAACCCTGCGTCCATTTTTCCCCGGCCAAAGCACGAACGAAAAGACCGCCGCGGAAGCGAAGGCCGTTCGTAGAGCGGTTCTCAAAGATAACCCCTATATTCGAGACAGGGAAGAAGATAAAGGCGCTAATGCCCATCAACCTTCTCTTTTAGAAATGGGCGTCGATTTTGTGGCCCATATTTTTGGTTTGAGACCTGTCAAGGCCGATACCCGTGAAGGGAGCAATACGCCGAATATTGCCGCACGGCCTCAACCCGCCGAAGACGAAAACATGATTATCATGGCGCCGTTCCCCGTGGACGGGACGCCGCTCATGAGCGCTCACGCGCCTAAAGAGATCGATATCAAAACATCCGAATGGCATACCTATTGGACGCATTTCTGGTGGTTTTTCGGTCCCGTCATCGGCCTGCTTCTGATATGGACCCTCCTCACGTCCATCTTTCTGATCAAACGAAAAATTGGCGAAAGTAAAATGAACGTCAACTTAAACACGGCGACCGTTCATGATCTCGAGGAGCTTGGATTTTCGCACCGAGATGCCATGGCCATCGCCAATCTCCGTCTGGAAAAACGCTTTATCACGCCGGAGGACATTATGCCGGCGAACATTCTGCTTGATAAAACACCCCGGCAATTTGAAAAAATGCGGTCACGCTTGGTTATTCCCAAAGAAGGGGAGTATGATGCCGCACATTATCAAAACTTGCATCTGATCGATGGAAATTTGAATCAAGTTCTCTCAAGCATTGATCAACTGGCCGGGGATTCGGATCTCTTAAAGATTAGCGTGCCGGTGAGGGACATGATAAAAAGTGGACTAATTTCAGAGAAAAAGATTAGAGGCATTTTAAAAAAAATGATAAAGGAGATGTCGTCCGCGGCCGCTTATATTTCCGAACAAGAATTCACGCTTCGCTTTCTCGCCGCGGTTTACAACGCCTCTTATCGGCGCGAGGTTGCAGGGGAATGGAAAGAGGGAATAGAAAATAGATTTAAGAATGCTATCACTGAAGCCATGATATCCATCGGTTTTGATCCTAAAAAAAATCCAGCTCACCGGCGTTATATCGATGAAGACTTTATGCGGATTTTAAAGAGTGAGACTGACCTTCCTGTTATGATCCATCCTTCCCTTAATCCGTCGCCGATGGTTGACGCATCCGGCCTATGGATCATCCATCCGGATGTGGTGCTGGGCATTGATCGCCTTGAGAGGATAGAGGAGTTTGTTTTCCGCCGGATGATAGAGGAAGAAATGCCCTTTATCTCGGGTCAGACGGAGTATCACCGGTACCTTCAAAGAGAAGTGGTAAAGATGGCCGCTAGTCAACAAGGCTCTCTTGTGCCAATTTTTCTCCTCACTCATAAAATTTTCTTCCGTAAACTGATGAAGTCAGAAATTGATATCTTTGAAAATCAACGCGATTTGAGAAAAAGCGGCGTGCCTGTCGGGACCTTTCTTTTCCGCTGGCAGGAAATGGGCGAGCTTTTCCGGTTTATGGCGAGCACCGACAAAAAAATAGCCGGCGATGAGGCGCTTCAAGAACAGAAAAAAGAAATAGAGAATTTCTTGGCTGAATTTAAGCCAAACGGAGATTATTTCGAGGCAGTACAGCAGAAGGTCTCAGAAAAAATTAAAGATGCGGCGAGGCTGGCGGGCATCCTTTCCGAGGAAGAGGAAGAAAATTTGGCCGAAGACATGAGCCTCTCTAGTGACTTGAGGACCACATTTGAAAACTTCGTCGTCCGGGCTGAGGAAAATACACAAACACCCAGGCCTTGGGCCGAACCCAGACAAAATAAGAGTATTGGCAAATTGATTTATGGAACGATAGGGACTTTTGTGTGGGACCGTTCCCTCACTAAAAGATTTTTTGAATTTAAAGGCAAAATAACGCCCGAGATCGGCAGAAAAACTTACTTTTGGAAGTCCGTTCTTTTCATGACTTTCGGCATTACGTTGCTAGTGGGCGTTTTAGTGGCCATGAGCTTTGGATTCATTCCCATTCCGTTCGGATTGGAAGGTTTTGGAGCGATCGCCGAGCCGATACGATGGATGATCCGCATTCTTCTCATCTTGCCACTTATTGACTCCGCTTTTTTGACTTTCTTTTCGGTCCAAAACTATGCTGGGTTCACGGTAATGTATTGGCTGGGTTTGCGAAACCAGTACGCCAAAGTCAAAACCTGGCGTAACTGGATGCCTTATAGCCGCTTCAACCCTCTTTCCCGGATGGACGCACGACATGCCCTTGCGGCGCTTTTGGACGGCTCTTATTGGGATGAGCATTTCAATAGTGACCGAACGGTCGGGAATCGGGAAAGCGAACGCATGCGCGAGAACCTCTTACTGGTTATCCAAAACGACTGGGCACCTAACAAACGAGTCACTGAAGAAGAAGCCGAAAGTCTCAAAACATTGATTGCAGAAGCCGAAACAGCGAGACGGACAAACAAAAAATTATCTCCCGATAACGTACCGGACGTCATTGTCACGGATATCCGTCAGCAGTTGAAGCGTTTCATAAACGACCATTTCCGGGGAGATAAAGCCGCGCGCCCCCGCAGCTACGCTCAACTGAAGTCCTTTGGCAAGGTCATCTACGCTTTTGCCGAACCCTTTTGGCGAGTTTTTGAAAATGATTTGAATAGCCTGATTTTCAATCCAAACGGCTTATTAAGAATAGGCACGCCTATTTTTACAAGACTTGGCATGCTGGCCTCCGCCAATCCGGACGAATGGAGAGTGATGTTGAGTTATCTCGAAAAATATTTAGCAGCTGATCAGTATCAAGAGCTGCTTAGCCTCGTCCGCCGGCCCTGGACAATCATTCGCACGGTTGACCGTCAGAAGAACCCCGATGTTGTCCGGACAATTGAGGAATGGGCGAACATGAATCTGGACACCGTTTACGCCAACGCCAAGTCGGCTCTTATGGTGAAAAAAGTATACGAAAAGGAAATCGAGAGATTTTTCCCCGGCGGAGGGGAAAAAAACAAGGAGCGGTTAAAAGATAAACTGCAATTTGCCATCAAATACGACGATGTCGCGCGCAAACTAGAAGCTAAGTTAAGAGAAATTTATGGCAATCTGGATCTTGACCTTGGTGAAATGATCCGGCTTTTAAAAATCGCCTCTCAGACGGGATATGACAACGTTTCTGAAGATACTATTCGAAGATTAGCAGCCATATTTAATTTTTCTGATAATGAAATCCATTCATATTTATCACAAATGCAAGCCGATCCCGATAGAGGTTTGCCGGATAAGGGGGAGTATGTTTATGACCAAAACCGCGTGGATCACAAATTTGTCCGGTTTTTCGCCGACACGGATTGGGAGCTTTACTATATAAGAACGGCCGAGCAAGTCCATGGGGCCAAGTACAACCAGGTGTCGAACGTGCTGCCTCATCTTATTTCCCAAGTGCGTCAGCGTTTGGACGCCACCCATCGTCATTACATGGTCGATCTTTTGAACGACCCCTCAACGGCTCTGGAATTTGAGCACGATAAACGCTTGGGAACCAGCCCCTTCGATACTGAGGATTTTACCCGGAATGTCAGCAGCGCCGGTCAGGCGACAGGCGGATCCGAGAAATGGTGGACCCGTAAAAAACAAAAAGAGATAAGCGCCGTGGGCCAGCCCGGGGATTACGGAAAGGTTTACGAGCCGCGGGACGCGTTTTCCGACTATTCGGCGGCATTGGCCGATATTTTTACCGGCGAAGATGATGTCGGAGCGGCGATTTTGCAGGCTGCCGCTGATATGATGGCCGGATGGATGATTGAAGATATCGTCGCGCGCGATAATCGGAAGAATGTTACCGATGAACAAAAACGCAAGGAAGCGCTGGAAACTGTCAAAAAATATTTGGAGCCTCTTATCGAGCGCTGGGGAAGCATCGGCGCGGTCAGCCGTCATAATCCCAATGTAACCGGTAAATCCCTGGCACAGGATGTCATGTCGCATCTTTCCCCCTATAGGAAATGGTCAGGCGACGCGCCGGAGTCGGTGGAAAGCCTGGCGATGGTCATGTTTATGTTATGTCCCTATATCCACTGGACGGACAAGCTCACCCGGGCGAATAACTACGGGTTTTTCATCAAAAAGCCGCATGTCGCTCGGTTTATCCGCTGGGCGGTGCCGTCTTATTATTCTCTACAACTCAATCCATGGTTTTCACTGGCTCTGAGCTATTGGTTTTTAGGCATCATTCTCGGCCAAGTTGTCAGTTATGGCTCTTTTCTTTCAGAGGTAGAAGATTTTGGTTTCTGGCAGGGTACGCGGCGTTTTATTACACGCATGGTGACGCGGTATATGATCTTCTTCACTTTTCTTATTTTCCATGCCGATGATGCCGTGAGGATTGGGGCTGAAGGGTTTACCAAATTCATCCAGACCATACGCGGCGATCTCATCACCCGCCAGCCATGGCAGGACATCGCCATCCTTCATCAAAACGGAATTCGCACAGGGGTAATCCTTTTATATTTCTTCATCATAGCGCCCTTTCATCCTTTGCGGGCCGCTATCTGGGCTCCGCATCTTTCAACGGGTATATTGGGCGGATGGCTGGGAGGATTTATTTTCAACCCCAAAGAAGGATCTCCTTATTGGATTTATCCCGAAGGACACAGCGCAGCGCCCCCATTGAGACTGTTTCAAAAAGCGTGGGAAGGCTTTTATTTTCTAACAATGCCGATTGTGACTATCGGCGCTTTAATTCCACTATTAATAGGCATGCGTGTTCGAATGCTTAAAACTTCGGCCGCCGTACGCTATTGGACTGACGTCTATGAGGACTTGGCGCATGCTGTTCTGGCTTTAATCTTTGAAACTGTCAACATCATTTTGGATTATATTCCGCTTATTTCGGCAGGGGTTATTGTCGCGGGAATGATAGGCATCCTGCCTCTTGGTTTCGGCGGGTACCTGTTAGCGATCATTCTCTTACTTGGTTGGAACAGTTTATGGCGTGAAATATCCAAGAAAATTTATAAGGGCGCAGAGTCAGCATTGCTTGGATATACAAGCGATAATGCCAAGCGCCTGGAAGACCACATAAAGAACTTCCCAACCGCCCTTAGCGCCTATATTGAAGGTGACCGCCGATTGAAAGAAAAACCCAGAATAGTGCATCTTTACTGGGTATGGCGGTTGACGAGAATAGTCGAGCAGGAGAAAAATATAAGCCCTCAAGAAGGCATAGACCGTTTAAGAAGATGGGTTTATTCACCTCTTTCCGACAAAGAGAGGGGGTCGTTGATGATCGGCGTCATGAGCCTTAAAAACGCGTTTATTGGTTTTCTGTACTTTGCATGGCTGATCGCTTCTTTACCGCTCCAGTGGATTGTTGCAAGCGTTCGTCATCCTCGTCAGACTGTCAGATCTATGATTAACGGCACCCGAGATAGCCTCCATCAGTGGCCATCGAACATGATTAAACGAGGCCATGATCTTATAAATACGTTTCCAGGGCTGGATTTCATCTTCTATTTTCTATTACCCCTATTGTGGTCCGTTGTCAAAAGCGCTGTTTTATTGCCATTTCGTGGTTCGGGGGACGGTGGGACCGGCACGACAGCTGAGTTACAGGCTGATGTCCGGACAGGTGAGGAGGAGATGCCGGAATTTGAGGAAGATGGCCTCGGGGGAGTCGCGACCAGAGAACTGAAAGTAAGAAGAGAAGCAAAGCCCGATTCCGCTGAAACGGAGACCGTACCGGTTGTTGAGCCGCAGGCTGATGTTATGGTCGATGCCGGTGAGGCGGAGATGCCGGAATCGGAGGCAGGGTCGGAAGAGCCGCCATACGACATCGCGGGGTCGGGATTTGAATGGGAAGCGATTGTGGCGCCTCGAAACGAGCCGCCCGCCGGGGAAACCGATGCGGATCCACAGGCTGATGTTCGGACAGGTGAGGAGGAGATGCCGGAATTTGTGGAAGATGGTCTTGGGGGAGTCGCGACCAGAGAACTGAAAGTAAGAAGAGAAGCAAAGCCCGATTCCGCTGAAACGGAGACCGTACCGGTTTTTGAGCCGCAGGCTGATGTTATGGTCGAGGCCGGTGAGGCGGAGATGCCGGAATCGGAAGAGGGCCGAGAAGCACGGGTCATGGCGGACACGGAAGTTGAGACTGGATTGCCCGAGGAGATAGAAAGTATCGGTCAGAAAGAGCTTTCGGATGTTACGCAGGAGGATATCCTGCTTTTAATTATGGAAGCCAGAAAAGAGAAGCCATTAGTACGTTTGATGGTTAAAGATGATGAAAATTTTGTGATGGAGTTTGCGTCACATAGATATGAGTTCAGATTCAGTCATGTGCCTGACGCGAATTTTTTATCTACTTTAAAAATACACAAAACCCTGCACCACGGCCAACCCATAACAGCAAGAGCAACTATTCGGCCGGATGAACCAACTCAGGATATTCTCATAGAGCTGCTGAGAGTTAACGAAATGCAAGAGCCCGAGAGCACCGCCGCGCGGCTGGCGGTAGCCGCCAAAACAATAAGGCCTGAAGAAAAAGTTTTGGAGGCCATCCGGTCGGAAGATTATTCGGCAAAAGAGGCTTTAGCATATTTCAGCGCTGATTCCACCGTGGTTAAGTACCAGTGGGAACGCATGGTTGGCGAACTTCTCGATTTTGTCAACGACCCTGTTTTTGAAAGCGATCCGGCGCATGCTGATTTCATGGCGCGCGCGCGGGCTTATCAGCTTTTGGCCGATTTGGTGGATAAGGAAAAAAATTATCTCGGGATCAATTTCAGTAAAATCTCTCCGGATAAAGTTGGGGAAATCAGGCTTCAATCCAGTGGGGAGTATAAACAACTGGCCTTCCGGGCGGTGAGCGGTCACGTGCTCCAGTTTCTGGAAAATGCCGACTATATCACCTCTTCGGGGAGACGGGAGCGTTATTTGGATATCTTAAGTCCGGAACGTATTCTATTCCTGATGAACGAAAGAGACCAGGTCATCGTGGCCGGTCCTTCACGTTTCGATATCACAACGGGCGGCTATCCCAACGATCTTCTCCTTTTAGGTCGCTGGATTAAAAGGCAGGTTTTTAACGTCGCGTTGGATCTTTTGGGCTTGTCCAAAGAAGGAGATGAAGCGAAAAGAACGCCGTATCCTGCTTTTCGGATCATCTTTAAAATGCGGAAGACAGAGGAAGGACAATCTCCTCATATCGCCATCACCGTGAAATCTTATGACATTCAAAAATTAAGCAAAGGCTCTCCCAGCATCACGAGTGAGCATACAAAAAAATTTTTTACAAGTGATGATGTGAAAACAGGACTCACGGAGGCCGATTATAAATACCCGCTGGCCGTTTTGGAGCTCACGGGACTGACCAACAACAGATACGGGCGTAATATCGAGATAGAGATCCACAGCTATCATCCGCGGCAAAGCGGTCTCGGCGGGAGCGTGAAACTGGCTGATCTTCTCATCCGCGGCGCCCTGCAAATGACCGGCAGGGCCGGCGACGCCTTGGCTGATCACCACTCGGCCATCTTAGCCGCCTACCTTGAAGTGGCCAAGCTGGGCACGCTGGGAGGATTTCAAGACCCCTGGCAACGCGGAAATCTCCGCTGGCTTTCTATTCCCGCCGGAGAGGATCTTCGAGGCCTTCACGATGAGATGCCGACGATCTTGGAGGGGTATCCCGATTTGGAGAAAGAAATACTCCGGATTCTGAGGACGCATCTTGTTCTGTATTATCCGGGAAAACAGCATAAAGCGTCGGATGTTTTGGGCGCATTATTTGAGGGGTACCTGAGAGGGGATTCCACCACGAAGCGAGTCATCCAGGAGGGACAGCGGGATCTTGGAAAATTGGAAACGGCTCTTCGAGATTTTAAGAGAGGTTACCGTTCCGAGGAAAGTTCTATTCGAAGAGCCGCCGAGGAAAGCCTGATGCGCGCCATAGGAGAGGTCGCTCAAAACGGGTACCGTCTGTTTGAGGAACTGGTGCCCGGCGTCATCGTCGACGACTATAAAGAGATCGAGGCCCTTTTAAGGGCCGCGAAAGAAAGAGGCGAACTTCAGGGCGATTTCTTCGTTAAGTTCGCGGGGGCCGGGGCCGGCAGTTTTCTGGCAATCATTCTCACTAACGACGCGGACGGAGCCGCCGTCAGGGGTATTCTGGACGGCCTGGCGGGCCAGAAGGAAGCTGAACAAATTGAGGGAATCCAGCCGGGGGTGTATGAGTTTGAATTGTCAAATTCGTTCGAGGTCGCCACAAAAACCGCCGCGAGACTGGCGGGGGACAGAGAACAGACCATTATTACTCTTCTTCCTGAAGACGTATGGCGGCAGGGGATGTGGATTAGACCAATACAAATCGCCGGTCCGGATGTCGAAGCGGATGGGCATGCCTATATATTCGATCCAGAAAAAGTTATTTTGTTACCGCGGATTTCCGCGACTGTTTTTAATCGGGACCTTATCAGTGAGCCTGTCCAATATCAGGATGTTTATACGGGACGCGTCATTCAAGAGTGGGTGAGGTTTGAAGGCCATCAAGGACAAAAGATAGATTCTTATAGAAAACCTCACCCCGATTATGTAATAGCCGGTTTTAATATGACGCAGGGACATGGCTGGTTGGCGAATACCGCTGTCATCGTCCCTCATATGAACGACAAAGGCGAGGAAATAGGCGGTCAACTGGTGACGAAGGGCAAAGGGAAGAGAGGTTTTTGGCAGGAGAACTATAAGCCTCTTCAAGGAAAATTTTGGTTTGTGAGCCTTGATGCGGAGCCTAGGGGCGTTTATGAAATCGAGTTAAAGGACGGCCAGCCGCAGGCAGAGCTTCCGATTAACCGAGGATTTGCCGGTCCCCCCATTTTTATAGATTTAAGTAAAAGCGATGAGGAAAACGTACGCGAAGTTATTTCCGGACTTCATTTTCAACAAAGACCGGTTTTGGCGGGCAATGATCTGGATTGGGAAAGCGCCGATAAGAAGCAAGCCCTTTCCGCCGTTGGTTATGACACAAGTGGCCGGTTGGTTATTGTGCAGATTAAGGGAAGTCCCAATGATTTAAATAAAAGAGGCGAACCTTCCCTCAAGCATTTGGTCCAAGTCTTACAAAGACTGGAAGTATCCCGATCGATTTTGAGCGGGACCAGTGGGGATGTGCAAAGCTATATTCCGGATAGGGAACCAATGACAATTTATGCGGAAGGCAGGCAAGGCTCCGATCTCCAAAAAAAGATCGAGGTGGGCAAATTGTCCGACGACGATCTCAATCTGCCTTTTAATCAGCGCCGGGTGGGCGCGGCCCTCATTGTCTATGAGCGCTACGGTTCAGCGCTTGGCGCGAGGCTGGCCGATAGAAGGCCGAAGGCGGAAGGCCGAAGGCAGAAGGTGGTGTGGGCGACGTTGTTTGGGCTGGCGCTGTTTTTCCCGGCCGTGGGGGCGCAGGCTTCGGTGACGGTGATGAGGCCGACCGGAAGGGTAGAGATAACCGCCTCTAATAGCACACCGCGCACTATCGGCATCAAGGCGTTGGGCACACCGCTTTTGGGACGCCCGTTGCTTTTGGAGAATCCAAATCTCTTCGGCTTGTCCGAAAGCCAGATCGATAACCTTTCAGCCAAGGAAGCGCATACGCTTCTCACAAGCCCTATTGGCGAAGGAAAAGAGGTCAAAATTCCGTCCATCACTCTCGAAGAACGTGAAACTCTTGCCCAAAAAGCTGAAGTTCAAGGTAAATTAACGTCCGCGGATTATCAGAAAACACAGGTTAAGTTATCGAAGCCCTCTAAGCCGTCAACGCCGAAAACGGACTGGGGACACCTCATGGTCCTGTTGGCGGTCGTTTTGGGCGCCGCCGCTTTGGTGATCCGGTTTTTGACGTGGGTTTCAAGCAGATCCTCGGTAAAAGCGATTAGGGATGACGGGATGATTCAAGTTTTTATCACTGTTATTCAGGCTAATTTTCCGTCGGGAATTCCTTATTTTTCCGCCTCAAGATTTTTGGAAAATGCCATAGAACAGCGTGTGATCCAATTGAGAAAAAATGAGGCCACGGTGGAGGTCGCCGAGATCATCGAGAGGTGGTATGGTCTTTACAATGCTTTGGACGAGCCGGTAAAGAAAGTCGTCCTCTTGTCCGTTATGGTCAGATTGCGGCTGGGGCTTATCCACCAATGGATGACGGCGCCGTCAAGCGACAAGAAAAAAATCGCCACGTTCATTAAACCTATCGATCAAACTCTCGTTCAGCTGGGCGCTCTCACCGCCGCGCCTTCCGCCGCGAGGCTGGCCGACGGCAATCCCAACACCGCTTATCTGCGGTATTGGCTAGGGCGTTATTTGCTTCATGAAGCCGGAAACGGGAGTATGAAAATTTGGTCGGAAGCAGAGAAAGATCGTGAACATGCTTTTGATTTCATCAATATTTTCGCTCCCAGCCGTAACGACGACTTCCACCTGGTGATGGTAGGACGGGATCTGATGCTGACGCCTCAGCAGATTGACATTCCTTCCGCCAAAGAAACGGGCGTCATCTTTAGTCGAAAATATTTGGAAAGAACCATATTTTTGGGAGAGATTTATGATCAATTAAACAATCCGCTCGGACCTGTTTTAAAAGCAAAAAAGAGGGAAGTCGTTCAAAAAATACAAACATACGTCGAATCCTATTTGAGAGATGCCGACCAGAGCAGGGAGCGGGCGGCCATCTCGTTCGACGCGGGTGAGAATGAGCTACGTTACAAAAAACAGTTTATTGATTTGACAACCGATTTAAGTATTAAGGTGATTGCGCAGTTGGCCGTGTGGAAAGATCAGAAAATTTTATCTGAAAATGCAGAGTTTCGTATTGATCCCGACAATAATGGGACCATTTCCATTTTGGATACGGAAACAAAAGCTGAGTTTGACGTCCCCATCGACAACGGCCTGGCGCTTGCGGGTATTTTGAATTTATACGCCCGGCCGCAAGGCGCGCGATTAGCGAAGAAGGTGGTGGTCGGGATCGCGGCTGAGCGTTTGACGACTTATTCTGCGAGACTGGCCGCGATAAAGGATCTGCTCGGAGAAAGTCTTGCGGACAATATCCAATTTTCACACACACGCTCTTTAGGCCCTGATGATATGCATAAAGACGGCGCGCGGTTCGCCTATTTTATCGGCGAGGATGTGCCGCTGGGACAGGCGGGCGGGAGGCTCGCGGTGCTGGAGGGGGTGCGCTCGGCGCTGGCTCAGGCAGACGCGGTGAAGAACAATGAAGAAGCGGCGCGGCTCGGCATGCTCAAATTTATGAAAGAGATCATGCGGGGCGAAAAAGGCTCACGGCTTGCGATGGATGACCTGAGACTGGCGTTGGAAAAAATCTCGGACCGTTTGCCCCAACCGGGCAGGATCGCGGTATTGAACTCCGGATCCCGGTTGGCGCTCGTGAGCGGCTCAAGGGAAATTCAGCTTCAAAAAGTGAGTTCACAATTGGAGCGGGCCCTAACCGCGGAACATGAGGAGGATGCGGTCATCGCGGCGCGATTGGCCGCGCAATCCGCTTTGGAATTTGATGGCGACCCGCGCGGTCTCATCAAGACTTTGCGCGCGCTCATGCGGCGGCTGACCGTCGGTTTGGACGCCGATACCAAAGGCGAGATTAATCTCGTGATAACTCAGGGCGTGATCAGGGGGCGGGAAGATTCTTACCAAAAATGGCCGCGGGAACAGAAGAAGCTATTGAGATCGATGCCTGGTTTGGTCGTGAATTTGGTGGAGGTGAAAGGCGCCGATGAGATTACAAATCTTTTGTCGGGCGGTAGGTTAAGTGGGGCTTATGTGGTCGTTGCCGGAGAAGGTGAATGCGGGGATATCACGGGAGGTTTGCTTCTGGAGATACCCGAAGGCGCCACGAGCTTGTTGCAAGTTCACCATGTGGCCATTCGTCTGGCTTTGGCGCCGGACTCCTTAACGCTCCCAGGACTGACACGCAAAAGACAGGGTGTGTTCGGCTACATACCGCTGATGGATTTTGAATATTTAATAAAACTGGTTGAATTAGCCGGCAACAAACTGCAAACAGTCGGTTCAGCCGCATAAGGACGCCCCGTCATGCGACGGGGCAGGCCCCGCGAGTCACACGATCTCAAACGTTCCGGGGCGTAAAAAAAGGGGTGAGGCCAAAAGCCTCACCCCTTTCTACTACTATCATCAATGTTATTCCGAGTCCCTCGACTGCGATCGGGATAAACTCCGTCGAGGAATCAAGTTGATCCCTCGACTATCGCTCGGGATGACGGGGTTATTGCCGTTTGCCGGGGGCACCGCCACCTTTAGGTCCGCCACCGCCACCGCCTTTAGGACCTCCGCCTCCGTCCCCCGAGCCGCCTTGTGGACCGGGACGATTACCCATCTGTTGTCCACCACCGGGGCCCCCCTGCGGGCCCGGGCGGTTACCCATCTGCTGACCTCCACCGGGGCCCCCCTGCGGACCGGGACGATTACCCATCTGTTGTCCTCCGCCACCAGGGCCCCCCTGCGGGCCGGGGCGGTTGCCACCCATTTGTGGCCCTCCTCCGCCGGGACCTCCCTGAGGACCAGGACGATTTCCCATTTGTTGTCCGCCGCCAGGACCACCTTGCTGACCGGGTTTATTCATTAACCCAGGGGGCCTGTTGCCTTCGCCCCAGCCTTCTTTTCGGCCTTGGTCCCAACCGCCGGGTCTGCGTTCTGGACCGGGGCCGCCAGCGCCCTGACCGCCCATCGGGCCGGGGGGATTCATGCCACCCTGCCCCTGACCCTGGCCTTGAGCCATTTCACCGGATTGTTCAGAAGCCGCTTGCTCCGTGTAAGACGAGGCGGCCTGGCTCTCCGAGCCGCCGCCGCTTTGCTGACCTTCCTGCTGTTGTCCGCCATGCTTTAATTGTTGCATTTCCACGCGATCGATGTAGCCGTCGCCGTTGGCGTCCGCCGAAACGGGGATGCCGCGGCCTTCTTCCGCTTGCGAGGTGGGAATAAAACAGAACACGAGGAACGCGAAGAGCAATGACTTTTTCATCCACTGTCTCCTTTTTTGAAATTCTTCTCATCATACGCCGTTTTCCGGAAAATTCAAGAGATGCTATAATGTTCTCTTCCTATGAGAATTCTTCATCTGACTTCCCACCTGGACATCGGGGGTATCACCAGCGTCGTTCTGACTTTGACCAAGGGGTTTACCCGGATGGGGCATGAGGTGGCTATTCTCTCCGGTGGGGGAAGCCAGATCGAGGCCCTGCAAACGGCGGGCGCTACGGTCCACACGTTACCCATTCGAACGAAAAATGAGTTTTCTCCCAAGATTTTTTTTGCGCTTCCAAAAGTGATCCGGCTGGTTCGCGAGGAAAAGTTTGATTTGTTGCATGCCCATACGCGAGCGGCGCAAGTGTTGGCGGCGTTGGTATCGCTTTTCACCAAGACTCCGGTCGTGACGACGGCTCATGGTTTTTACAAACGGCGGCTTTCCCGGCGGATCATGAAAGGATGGGGAAAGCGGGTGGTGGCTATCAGTCCTTTGGTGGCCGAAGAATTGGAAAAAACTCACAAAGTCCCCCGATCCAAAATCCGCATTATCTACAATGGTTTGGACGTCGCGGATTTTCGGAAGCGGTTGATGGCTCAAAATTCCGAGGCGGTTAAAAGGGAGCTCGGCATTCCCGAAGATTCTTTTGTCATCGGGTCGATTTCCCGGCTCGTGAAGGACAAGGGACAGCACGTGCTGATCGAAGCGGTTAAGAAATTATCCAGGAAAAACGACCATTTTTTTCTAGTGATTGTCGGTGATGGCCGCGAGAAATCTCAGCTGGAGGGACTGGTTAAGAAGCTGGGCCTCAATCGACGCGCGATTTTTTTGCCGGCACGGCCGGACATCACGGACATTCTCTCGGTTTTGGATGTTTTTGTGCACCCCGCCACGTTTCGCGAGGGATTTGGATTGACGCTTTTAGAGGCGATGACGGCGAAGCTTCCGGTGATCGCCACGGATATTTGGGCGGTCAATACGATTATCCGCAATGGGGTGAATGGGTATCTGGTGGATCCCCGGAATCCCGAGGAATTGGCCAAAGCCATTGAATTGGTTATGCGTAACCCAGAAACCGCCGGATCTGTGGCGGAAAACGCTTTTGAAATATGTTCCCGGCTTTACTCGGCCGAGCGCATGGCCTCGGAGCTGGAGACGGTGTACAATGAGGCGATAAACGTGTCATCCCGAGCGAGGGAGCGCAGCGACCGAGTCGAGGGATCAAGTGAAGGTTGATTCCTCGACTCCGCTCGGAATGACAGAGAAAT
>JACQQX010000066.1 GCA_016206805.1 Candidatus Omnitrophota bacterium | reverse complement strand
CCCATCTAGCGGACATGCGATTCCCCCTGCGCGGGAATCGCATTCGATGACAACGTGCGTGGCTGGCGCACGATGTGCGCCAGACCATGCCCACGCCGTTGTCAACGCCGCCAGATGGGCAAACCAAACCCAGGGGCAAAGCCTGGCACTTTTAGCCCAAAAAGGAACCGTCCCCAACTTCGGTCCCCAACTTCGAGAACTTGCAAACAAAAGAAAGATTTCTCGGCCTTTGGCCTCGAAATGACATAGGGTGGGTTGCTCTATTCTTACCTATGAATTCACACCTATCAATGTGCGGCGTTCCGGTAGGGTATCCTGTCTGGCGGCGTTGACAACGACATGAGCACGGTCTTGCGCCGCTTTCTGGCGCAAGTCATGGACGTTGGTCATCGAGCACAATTTCCGCGCAGGGGAAATTGTGCGTCCGCCAGACAGGATACCCTACCGGAGCCACTAGCGGTTGAATTCAAGGGCGCGGGTGGAGGTGGAGGAAGGTTTGTTGACACGGGTTAGGGGCATGCTATAATTAGCCGTTTAGCCAATGACGAATGCGAAATAATTCGACCAATTTTCTCCAGAAAACGACGGATTGGATCCTGGGTTTTTTCTCCAATGACATGGGGATTGACTTGGGCACGGCCAACACGCTTGTTAACGTCAAAAATCAGGGCATCGTTTTGTGCGAGCCCTCCGTTGTCGCCATCCGCAAAGGAACCAGCGAAGTTCTTGCCGTAGGGGATGAGGCCAAACGCATGCTGGGCCGCACTCCCGGATCCATCGTGGCTATCCGTCCGATGAAGGACGGCGTTATCGCTGATTTCGAAATCACCGAAAGCATGCTTCGTTATTTCATCAATAAAGTTCACCGCCGCAAACGTTTTGTTCGTCCTCGCATGGTTATCGCGATCCCTTCCGGCATCACGGAAGTGGAAAAGCGCGCGGTGCGGGATTCGGCTTTGCATGCCGGCGCCCGGGAAGTGTATCTGGTGGAAGAGCCGATGGCCGCCGCTATTGGTGTGGGTCTGCCGATCCAAGAGCCGGCTGGCAGCATGATTATCGATATCGGCGGCGGCACTTCGGAAATGGCCGTGATATCTCTTTCAGGCGTTGTTTTTTCCAAGAGCATTCGCATCGGCGGCGACGAAATGGACGAAGCCATTATTGAGCATGTTAAAAAAACGTATAACCTGATGATTGGTGAGCGTACGGCTGAAGAAATCAAGATCAAGATTGGGTCTGTCTACCCATTGGAAGAAGAACTTTCGATGGAAATCCGAGGCCGGGATCTGGTGTCCGGCCTGCCGAAGATGATTAAAATCACTTCCGAAGAAGTCCGTGAAGCGCTTGCCGAGCCGGTCCAGTACATTATCGAAGCCGTGCGGGTGACGCTGGAGCGGACGTCGCCGGAACTTTGCGCGGACTTGATTGACCGCGGGATTATCATGGCGGGCGGCAGTTCGCTGATTCGGGGGTTGGACAAACTGATTTCCGAGGAGACGGGACTGCCGGTGCATGTGGCCGAAAATCCTCTTTTGGCGGTGGCTTTGGGCACCGGCAAAATTCTAAGCGAGATCCATTACTTAAAGAAAGTCACCGTTTCCGCCAATCGAACAATAGAGAGTTAAACGAGCGCATGACTTACGCGACCGAAGGGAGCGTCAAGTCATCGGCGCGAGTTTATCCCGAGGAGGCGCGGCCTAGCGCCGACGAGGGATCAAGTAGGGATAAGTAGGGATCCTGTTAGAGAGAAGATTCCTCGCTTCGCTCGGAATGACAGGGGTTTAATGAAAAAAGCTTTTATTGGGCTTGCCGTTTTTTTTCTCCTCCTCGCTCTCCCTGTCTCCAAGGCCGTCATTGTTAAAACCACTGTTTATTCCGCGCTGGAAATTCCTCTGGATTGGTCGCGCCAAACCGCGCGATGGTTCACGGATTTGTGGGATTTTCGCCGCAATGCCCGGGAGATCCGGCGTTTGCGTCTGCGATTCGCGGAAGTAGAGTCCAAAGAATCCACGATACGGCAGCTGAAACTCGAGAACGCCCGTTTATCCAAACTCCTGAACATTCGCCAGGCCAACACGCTTTCATTTAAAAAAATAGTTTTTAGCCGTGTCATCGCCCGGTCGCCGTCAGCCTGGAACAGGGTTTTTCTGATCGATAAGGGTTTTCGTGAGGGTGTGCGCCCGAACATGGTTGTCCTATCGGATTTCGCGCTGTTGGGAAAAGTGGTGGAGGCTGGGCCATCGGTTTCCAAAGTGCTTTTGCTGCAGGATCCGAATTTTCGTGTGGGGGTCGTGTTGAGCCGTACCCGGCAGGCCGGTGTGATGTATGGATCCGTATCGGGGAGGTGCCTGGTCAAATACCTCTCCGCCGAGACGGAGATCAAGGCCGGGGATGAAGTGGAAACGGCGGGTTACGGCGCTCTCTTTCCCAAAGGAGTGCGTGTGGGCAGAGTGACCCGCGCGCGCAAGGAAGCGGGGGGACTTTATCAGGAAGCCGAAGTGAAACTATTGGTGGATCCCGGCAACGCGGAAGAAGTGACTTGCGTCCATTAAAATCCTTTATCGGAATATTGGCGATGTTTCTGGCGCAGAACGCGGTCGACGCGGTTTTTCCGCGCGTCAGCTCGCCCCTTCTTTTGATCACGGTTCTTTTTTACGCGCTTTCGGGCGGCGCTTTTTTTGGTTTCTTAGCCGGCGGGTGGGCAGGTTTTTTGCTGGAACTGTTTGGCCTGGGGCCTTTGGGGGGCCAGATGATTCTTTTGGGCGCGGCCGGAACTTTGGGCGGGCTTTTGTCCCGAAAGCTTTTCCGGGACAGTTTGTGGACGCAAACGCTGGTGGCGCCGGTTTTTTTTTATCTCGTCACACTTTCCAATCTCTGGCTCATGAGAGCGACGGTTCGTAATGAGCCTGCCGGTTTTTCGCTGCTAGGCGAAGCCTTCCTTCCTTTTGAACTCTTGGTGACGGCGATTATGGCTCCTCTTATTTTTCGGTTTCTAAAATTATTCTCATGAGAAACGCGGATCGCGCCCGCCGGCTTGGCTTCTTGGCGCTCTTCTTATTCGGTCTCATAGCGGTTCACTTGGTTTGGATGCAGGTCGTGAAGGGAAGCTATTACCGCGATCTTTCGGAAAAAAACCGTCTGCGCGTGGTGTATCTGGAGGGCGCCCGCGGAAGGATATTGGACCGAAAAGGAAATGCGCTGGCTCTCAATCGTCTCAGCTTCAACTGTTCGGCTGTTTCCTGGGTAGCCGAGAAAAAAATCAGCGAAAGCTGCCGCATGATCGCGCCGATTTTAGGGGAGGACGCCTGGACGCTGGAAAAACGCTTCTTTAATACCAAGCCCAGCCGATTCAACACCGTTCTTCTGGGAGAGGATATTGGCCTGGAAAAGGCAATGGCCATCGAAGAGCGTTTGGAGTCCCTGCCCGGATTCATGATCGAGACGCGCCCGCAAAGAATATATCCGCTAGCGGAGGCCTCGGCGCATCTTTTGGGATTTATCGGGCCGATACGGGACGATGAAGAGGACCTGGTGAATATCAACGGCTACAAATGGGCCGACTGGGTGGGAAGAGACGGCGTTGAAAAATTTTACGAGAATTATCTTCGCGGCCGGTCCGGGGGCATTCAGGCGGAGGTGAATAGCCGCGGAAGGTTTGTGCGCGCGCTGGGAGTGGAGCGCCCGCGCTTTGGAAAGGATTTGGAGCTGACGATTGATGCCCAGCTCCAAAAAATGGCGCAGGGTCTTTTGGATAAACGGCGCGGCGCCGTCGCTGTGATGGATTTAAAGACCGGCGGTCTTTTGTCGATGAATAGCGCGCCTTCGTTTGACCCCAATCTATTCGCGACGGCTCGAGGCCGGAAGGACGTGGGCAGGTATTTGGTGGACCCAGCCTCACCCATGGTCAATCGCCTGATCCGCGGCCGCTATCCGCCGGGGTCGATTTTCAAAATCGTCACGGCACTGGCGGGACTCCAAGAGAAAAAGGCAAATCCCGGCAGAACATTTCACTGTTCGGGCATCACTACCATCGGCGGCAAGGAATTTCACTGCTGGAATCTGCAGGGCCATGGGGCGCAGGCGCTGACGCAGGCATTGGCCCATTCCTGCAATGTTTATTTTTATTCGCTGGCCCTTTTGACGGGGCCGGACGCGCTGTCGCGCAAAGCGGTGGAGTTTGGTTTCGCAAAACTCACCGGCATTGATTTGCCCGGAGAAAAAGAGGGAACGGTTCCCTCCAGAGACTGGAAGCGAAAAACGCTTCGCGCCGGATGGTACGACGGGGACACGGCCAATTTCGCGATCGGGCAGGGTTATCTGCAGGTCACCCCTCTCCAGGCGCTTTCGATGGTCGCTACCGTGGCGCGCGAAGGGCAAATCTTAAAACCGCACGTGGCCCATAAAATCTCTGGAATGGTCGTGGCGCCGGTTTCGCAGGAAAGAGTCCATCTGTCATCCTCGGATTTAAACGCGGTGATGGAGGGGCTCGAGGCTGTCATCCATTCCACCAGCGGAACCGGAAGGCTGGCCCGTGTCGAAGGGTTATCGATTGCCGGAAAAACAGGGACCGCGCAGGCGGGGCAGGGGAAAACGCATGCCTGGTTTGTCGGTTACGCGCCCGCGGACGATCCTCAGATCGCCATGGTGGTTTTTCTCGAACACGGCGGCCGCGGCGGTGTTTCGGCCGCGACACTGGCCTCGTCCATTTTTCAGTGGTTGAAAAAAGCGGAGTACTTGTAAATGCGCGGCCAGACGCGTTTCCGGGATTTTGACAGGGGACTTTTTCTGGCGCCGATTCTCATCTGTTTGATCGGCGCGCTCAGCGTTTATAGCGCCGGTCAGACACTGGTGAATAAGCAGCTTTTGTGGATGGGTGTGGGCATCCTGTTGATGCTGCTTTTTTTGCGGACCAGTTATTTCAAGCTGCAGGATTTTGCGTGGCCCTTCTATATCGGCAGTCTTATTCTTCTGGCAGCCGTTTTCTTTACACCGGCTCGATTCGGCGCCCGGCGGTGGATTGATTTGGGGGGTTTCAGTCTCCAGCCGTCGGAACTGGCCAAATTGGCCGTCATTTTGATCTTAGCGCGTTTTTTCTCGGACCATCGCCGGGAGTATGTTTCCAAAAGAGGATTGTGGCGGCCTATTCTTTATGCCGCCGCGCCATTTTTCCTGATTTTGAAAGAGCCGGATCTGGGGACGGCGCTTATTCTTGTCCCCGTTTTTTTCGCGATGCTTTATGTGTGGGGAGTGCGCGCGAAGACGCTTTTGGGGCAGATCGCGCTGGGGCTGCTTTTATCCCCGTTATTTGTCTTATTTTTAAAGGAATACCAGCGAACCCGGCTTTTGGTTTTTTTGAATCCCAATCTGGACCCGTTGGGGGCGGGGTACACGATTATTCAGTCCAAAATCGCGATTGGGTCCGGCGGATTGATCGGGAAGGGTTTTTTGGGAGGCACCCAAACCCACCTTCAATTTTTGCCTGAAAAACACACCGATTTTATCTTTGGGGTGCTGGCCGAGGAGGGGGGACTGGCCGCGTCCCTATGCCTTTTGATTCTTTTTGCCTATGTGATCAAGAAGGGTTTCGACATCGCCGCTCAAACGCCGGATCGTTTCGGAAGTCAATTGGCCTGCGGTATTTCCACGCTTTTAGCCGTCCAGGTTTTCATCAATATGGGCATGACCATGGGGCTTTTGCCTGTGGTCGGTGTCCCGCTCCCCTTGGTAAGCTATGGAGGCTCTTCGGTCGTCATGACCATGGTCTCACTTGGCCTACTCCTCAATATAAAACTCCATAAGCCTTTATTTTAGAAGTACTTACATTAACAACCATCAATTATTTTAACTACTATTGACTAATTTTAATTT
>JACQQX010000065.1 GCA_016206805.1 Candidatus Omnitrophota bacterium | reverse complement strand
TCGCTCGTTTGCTCCGGTAGGGAATCCTATCTGGCGGACGCACAATTTCCCCCGCGCGGAATTTGTGCTCGATGACAACGTGCGTGGGTCGCCTGCGGCGACACCATGCCCACGCCGTTGTCAACGCCGCCAGACAGGATGCCCTACCGGAGCCCCGCACATTAGTGAGTGTGAATTCAAAGATAAGAATAAGGAGCATTTAGGGCATGAAGGCAGATTGGTTATGAGTAACCCTTTAATTCAAAGAGTGGCGGTGCTTTGTGGCGGGCTGTCTTGTGAGCGGGAAATTTCGTTTCTATCCGGCAAGGCGGTGGCGGACGCGCTTTCCGGTTTGGGGATGGATATAGTGGTGATGGACCCCATCGAGAAAAATTTTATAGAACGGTTAAAAAAGGAAAATATTGGCGTCGCTTTTCTGGCGCTGCATGGCACTTTTGGCGAAGACGGAACGATTCAACGGCTTTTGGAAGAGGCTGGGATTGTTTACACCGGCGACGGGCCAGGCCCCAGCGAAGCCGCTTTTGATAAATCCATCTCGCAAGCGCGTTTTGCCGCCTCCGGCGTGCGCGTGCCGCGTTTTCAAATTTTAAAGGGAATTTCTGAAAAGCCCGAAGGTTTTTCTTATCCTTTCGTGATCAAGCCGGCTAAAGGGGGTTCCAGTGTCGGAGTTCATTTGGTGCGCGATGCCGAAGATTCGCAAAAATCCCTGCGGGACGCTTTCCGGTTTTCGGAGTCGGTGATTGCCGAAGAGTATATTCGCGGGCGCGAGTTGACGGTGGGAATTTTGGGTAAAGATATTCTTCCGGTTGGTGAAATCATCGCGCGGCGGACATTTTATGATTATGAAGCCAAATATGGGGATGCGGGAACGCGCTATGAATTTCCGGCCCGGTTGACGGAAGAGGAAGCTCGCGATGTGCGCGACGCCGCGTGGATGGCCTACAAGGCCGTTGGGTGTGAGGTGATGGGGCGCGTGGATATTATATTGGACGCGGCCGGACAGCCGTATGTGCTTGAAATCAATACTATTCCGGGGCTTACCGGCAAAAGTTTGTTGCCCAAAGCCGCTAAAGCCCGAGGGTTCGATTTTCCCCAACTTTGTGTTAGAATCATGGAGCTATCGAAGGGTAAATAGATGCGGAAGTCTCGAATAAGCCGTAAATCATCCGATTCCCAATGGTCCATTCGCGTCGTGGGCTTATTGCGGAAGACTTTTTTATTTTCCATGCCGTATCTTTTGTCGCTGACCGTGGTGGGAGTGTTGTTCGGCGGCGTGATCGCTTACGCGGTCAATTCTTCCACCTTCCAACTCAAGGAAGTCAAAATTCTCAATATGGGCAGCATGACGCGTCAGCAGGCATTTGACTTCAGTGAATTGCAGCCCGGCGAAAATCTGATCACGCTGGATCTTGTGAATGTGCAGGAAGTCATCAAGCGCAGGCACCCCGAGTTTAAAGAAGTTCAGGTCCGGCGGATTCTGCCCAATCGCATCGAGGTGCTGCTCAAGCGCCGCACGCCGGTGGCGCAGATGGCTTATTCCCGCTATGTGCAAGTGGATCGCGATCTGATTCTGCTTCCGGGTTCGAGCGCGGCGCCTTTTCGCAACCTGACGATTATCCAGGGAGCGCCCAAGCCCGCCCGTTTTTTTGTCGGGGAAGCGTTGACGGACACGGCTTCCAAGAAGGCGGTCCGGCTCATGGAAATCGTGAAGCGATCCCGCGTTTTGCAAAAACATCATTTAACCAAGGTGGATATCACGGATGTGAACAATGTCCTTTTGTTTGTCGATGATTCCGTTGAAATCCGGATGGGCAGCGCCCATTTCACCGAACGCCTTAAAATTTTGGACCAAACCCTGCGCACCGTTGGCTTGGATCCCGCCAAGATTCGCTATATCGATTTGCGTTTTGACGACGTCGTCATCGGCCCGCGTTAGAAACTGAGCCAGCACAATGAAACTCGCCTGGAAAGCGCATTCCGTCATTGATTTCGGACCCAAAACGGTTATCGCCCTTTGCGCCGAGAAGAAAGCGGACGGCTCGTTTCATCTTTTGGGAGGCGCGGAAATACCGCTCCAGGGAACGCGGAACGGGCAGGTGACGCATACCGGCGACGCGGTGGAATGCGTGCGCGAAGCGCTCAAGAAAGTGCGCCAGGCGGCTGGCGTGTCGCTGGGCAGCGTTTATTTTAATTTTGATGACCCGGGGCTTTCCAGCATTCGGTCCCGCGCCGATAAGCTGCTGGCCGGTGAGGGGGAAGTCCGCCGTAGCGACATTCGGGAGGTGTGCGAAATGGCCCGGCGATTGGCCGCGGATTTCGAAAAGTCCGTTGTTTATGCCAAGGAAATAGAATTTCTCATCGATGATAAAGATCCTGTCGCGAACCCTTTGGGGGTTTTTGGGCGTAAGCTGGATGTGACGATGCATCTTTTGTTGGCGAACGCGGCGCGGCTTTGCCAGTGGCGAAAAGTTTTTGAGCGGTGCGGGGTGAATCAGGCCGTACCGATTCCTTCGGCCTGGTCGATCGCCAGGGGCGTGATTTCCAGCGAAGAGGCTAGCGGCACGGAAGTGGTTTTTGACGCGGGGGCTGATTTTTTGAACGGGGTTGTCTGGGAAAATGGCGCGATCCAGGAATGCGTGACTCAGGAAGGTCGGGGGTCCATGGCGCCATGGGTGAAGAACTGGGAAGCCATGATTCAGCGGGCGGGTAGCGTCAAAGTCACCGGTGATCTGGCTTCGGACGAGTCATGGGTGGAAGGCTTAAGGAGCCAGTGGAATGTCCCGATTCAGCGGGCGCTGCCGCTGGGTTTATCCAAACTCACCGATCCCAAGCACGCGGCGATCGTGGGTTTGGTTCATGTGGCGGATGAAATGCAGAAAAAAACGCCGCGGGTTTACCGAGGCGCCGGGATTCTGGGCAGAAACATGAGAGAGCGAATGAAGATGTTTATTCAGGAATATTTTTAGAATGAAAAGCAAACACGAAATCCGAATATCGAAAACCGAAGGAAATTCAAAAATTAAAATGACCAAAATCCAAAACAAAACGTTTCGATCATTTGAATTTGAAAAATTCGTATTTCCTTCGGATTTCGATATTCGTGCTTCGGATTTAATCCTTCAGGAGCGCTATGCGATTTAGCCCCATTTCAGAAATTTTATCGGACCTCAAAAAAGGTCGACTCATTATTGTCGTCGATGATGCGGATCGCGAGAATGAGGGGGACCTGGTTGTCGCCGCCGAGCATGCCACGCCGGCCAATATTAATTTCATGGCCAAACATGGCCGCGGGATTATTTGCGTGCCGATGGAGTCCAGGCGCCTGGCGGAATTGGGCATTGATCCGATGGTGACCGACCAAAACACCGACGCGTTCAAAACGGCGTGGGCGGTTTCCATTGACGCCAAGCGGGGGATTACCACCGGTATTTCGGCTTATGACCGGGCGCGTACGATTAAGGTGCTGTTGGATCCGAAGGCGGCCAAGGAAGATCTGGTCCGCCCGGGACATCTTTTCCCGCTTCGCGCGCGGGATGGCGGAGTCTTGGTGCGGGCCGGCCACACGGAAGCTTGTGTAGACCTGACGCGGCTGGCCGGACTTTATCCCGCCGGAGCTATTTGTGAAATCATGAATGACGACGGCAGCATGGCGAGAACCCCGGACCTGGCTTGTTTTGCGCGGAAGCATAAACTCAAAATTTGCACGATACGCGACCTGATCGAATACCGCCGGAAAAAAGAGAAATTGGTTTTCAAGGCGGTTGAAACGCGGCTGGCCAACGAGTTTGGGGAGTTCAAGCTGGTGGCTTATGAATCGGCCGTGGACAAGGATTATCATATCGCGCTGGTGATGGGGGATCTTTCCGGAAGAAAAGAAGCGCTGGTGCGCGTGCATTCCGAATGTTTTACCGGCGATGTGCTGGGATCCCGGCGCTGCGACTGCGGCGAGCAGCTCCGGCGGGCGCTGGCGTTGATTGCCAAAGAAAAAGCCGGTGTGCTGCTGTACATGCGTCAAGAGGGCCGCGGCATCGGGCTTCTCAATAAACTCAAGGCTTATGAATTGCAGGACAAGGGTTTGGACACGGTGCAGGCCAATGAGCGGCTGGGTTTCGCCGCGGATTTGCGGCATTACGGCGTAGGCGCCCAAATTCTCGCGGATTTGGGAATCAAAAAAATCCGGCTTTTGACCAATAACCCGAAGAAAATCGTGGGACTCGAGGGCTACGGGCTGAAAGTGGTGGAGCGAGTGCCTTTGCAGACGCGGCCCACCCGGCAGAATAAAAAATACCTTTCAACCAAGAAGAATAAGCTGGGCCATTTTCTGGATGTGATCCGTCATGCCAAAGAAAAATAAAAAAGCGGGTGTGGTGAGGATCAAGGGGGACTTTCTGGCCCGCGGGCGCAGGTTTGGCATCGTGGTTTCCGAGTTTAATGAGTATTTAACGCGCCAGCTGTTGGAGGGGGCGGTCGAAACGCTGGTCGCGCATGGCGCGAGGGAAAAGGATATTCGGGTTGTTTGGGTCCCCGGCGCTTTTGAGCTGCCGTTGGCGGCCAAAAAACTTTTAGCGGTAAAGAAGCTGGACGCGGTGATCGCGCTGGCGGTGGTGATCCGCGGCCAGACGAAACATTTTGAACAGGTGACTAAGGAATCAGCGCGGGGACTTCAGACCCTTGCCGGCCAAACGGATGTCCCGATGATTTTAGGAATCATTCCGGCGCTTTCGGAAAAACAGGCGATTGGGCGGGTTGGCGTCAAGCAGATGAATAAGGGCCGCGAATGGGCGCTTGCGGCCATTCAAATGGCCAGCCTCATGGACAAATTGGATCAAAGGAAAAAATGAGAAAGCGCACCCGCAGCCGGGAGTTTGCTTTGCAAATCCTTTACGAGCTGGATCTCTCGCAGGAGCCGATCGAGGAAGTATTGGCGGATTTCTGGCTCGACCGCACCGACATGACTTTGTCGGACCAGGAAAAAAACGCGATTGAGCGTGAAAAAAAAGATCCTGATGTCCGGCAGTACGCGGAAAAACTGGTGACCGGCACGGTGGGCAAGCTGGAAACGATCGATAAAATCATCGAGCGATTTGCCGAGAACTGGGAAATGAAACGAATGGCTTATGTGGACCGCAATATCCTGCGTTTGGCCGCGTACGAAATCCTGCACGAAGAGGAGATCCCCGTTAAAGTCGCTATTAACGAGGCCGTTGAATTGGCCAAGCGTTACGGTGAAGCGGATTCTTCCAAGTTTGTAAATGGTATTCTCGACCGGATCGCCAAGACAGAATGCCGCAAAAGTTAAATCACGAAATCTTTATGCGTCGGGCGCTTTTGCTGGCACGGCGCGGCATCGGTAAAGTCCATCCCAATCCTCTGGTCGGAGCTGTTTTAGTCCATCAGGGAAAAATCATCGGGGAAGGGGCCCATGAACAATTTGGCGGGCCGCACGCCGAAGTGGCGGCGCTCGCCCGGTGGGACAAAGCGCCTTTAGGCTCAACGCTTTACTCGACGCTGGAGCCCTGCGCGCATTTTGGAAAAACACCGCCTTGCGTGAACCGAATCATCGATTGCGGCGTTTCCAAAGTGGTCCTGGGCGCTTATGACGCCAACCCTCGGGTGTGCCGCAAGGGGGCCCGCGCGCTTCGGAGGGCGGGCGTGAAGGTTGAGGCGGGGATTTTGGAATATCAAGCCCGTCAATTGAATAAAGATTTTGATCATTGGATACGGTATAAAACCCCTTATGGAGTGATGAAGCTGGCCGTCAGCCTGGACGGGAAGATCACCAAGGCTCGCGGCAAATGGATTACCGGAAAAGCGGCGCGTTTGGCCGCGCATGAACTCCGGCTCGAGTCAGACGCTATTTTAGTAGGCGTTCACACGGTTTTAAAAGACAATCCCCGATTGAATGTCCGGTTAAAGGGAGCGAAATCCCAACCGCTTAAAATCGTGCTCGACAGCCGTTTGCGCACGCCTTTGAACGCGCGGCTTTTTTCAGGCGGCGGAGTTTTGGTGGCCACCACCGGACGCGCGCCCAAAAATAAAATAAAAAAAATGAGCCTGATCGCGGAAGTGTTGGTGTTGCCGGAAAAAGCCGGCGGCGTGAGCATTGCGGCCCTGCTAAAAGAACTGGGAAAAATGGGCATCGTCAGGCTATTGGTCGAAGGAGGCGCTTTAACCGCAAGAAGCTTTATTCGCGCCGGGGCTGTTCAGGAAGCGGTTTACTTTGTGGCGCCCATTGTCGCGGGCGCCGGACAAATCGCGGCGCCACTGATTCCGCTCAAAAATCCGGCCATCCGGGTAGTGGGCCGCGATTTGATGATTCGGGGAGAGATTTAGAACGTGTTCACCGGTGTGGTGGAAGCTCAGGGAGTTGTCCGGGGCCTTCATTCCAAAAAGAACGGCGTGACGCTGGAGCTTTTGCTTCCCAGCCGTTTTCGTTTGGCGTTGGGGAGCAGTTTGTGCGTTGATGGGGTGTGCCTGACGGTCGTTCAGAAAAAGCGCGGATCCACTTTTTTTGATCTGCTTCGTGAAACGCGCCGCCGCACGCATTTGGGCCGCCTGTCTAGAGGATCAAAAGTAAATCTTGAGCGTCCGTTGCCCTGGGGCGGACGGCTGGACGGACACTTGGTTTCCGGGCATGTGGATGGCCGGGGCATTATCCTGAAAGCGCGATCGTCCGGCCGCGAGAAAAGTTTTTTGATCCGACCGCCAAAAAAATTGCTCCGTTTTATCCGCGAAAAGGGTTCCATCGCCGTTAACGGGGTCAGTTTGACGATAGGAGTGGTGCGGAAGAATCAGTTTTGGGTGCATTGCGTTCCCACAACGTTAACGCGCACCAATTTGAAGGCATTAAAGCCCAAAGCGTCCGTTAATTTGGAAGCGGATCTTTTGATGAAAATGTGCGGCCAAAAAAGAAGAATTTCGGTATAATCGTGGCAATGCAGCGCGTCTTTATCCTTCTTTTGGTTTTATGCTTCGCGATGGGTGACGGGGTGTCTCATGCCGCCTGGATTTGGAGCCCGGACCTTGGCAAGTGGATCAATCCCAAAAAGTCCGCCAAGGACACTCCTGAAGAGCAATATGCCTGGGCGCTGGATTTCTACAATAAAAAAGATTGGGATCGCGCGATTGAGGAGTTTCAGAAACTGCCCGAAGTTTTCCCGAATTCACGCTTGTCCGCCGAAGCCATGTACACCATGGGGCTTTGCTGGGAGGAAAAGCGGGACTTGTCCAAGGCCGCCGACGCCTATCAAAAACTGGTTGACCGATACCCTTATAGCGACCGGATCAAAGACGCCATGAAACGCGAGTTTGAAATCGCCGATGATTTCGCTTCCGGAGGAAAGGTGAAGCTATTGGGAGTGCCGGCGCTGCCCGGACAGCAAAAGGCTGTTGAACTTTACAAACACATTGTCAAAAACGCTCCCTATGGCACATTTGGAGATCAGGCCCAGTTCAAGCTCGGCGAGCTTTATGCTTCTCAGGGGGAGTATGCGGAAGCACAAAAAGCTTATCAGGCGGTGATAGACGAGCATCCGGGGTCGGACCTGGTTCCCAAGGCGCGTTATCAAATTGCCTATGTTTCCATGCAAGCCTCCAAGCAGGCCCAGTACAATGAGCAGTATGCCGAGCGGGCATTGGAAGAGTTTCAGAGTTTTAAAGAAAGTTTTCCGGCCAGCAGTCAGTCGGTTGAGGCTGAGGAAGCCATCAAGGCCTTGCGAGCCAAGAAAGCGGATACCCAGCTGGGTGTGGCCGAATTTTATGACCGACAAAAGAAATGGGAAAGCGCCAAGGTGTATTATCAGGAAGTGGCGAGCAAATACCCTGAAACGCAGGCGGCGGCGAAAGCCAATAAAAGACTGGATAGCTTGCGCGGCAAAGACGATTCTCTCAAGTCCAAACCAAAGCGGCGAATATGGCCTTTTTAATAAAATCGCGATTGTTGATCTTTGGAATTGTCATGCTTTTTGCGGCCGGCGGGTGCGGCTACACCACCAAGTCGCTTTTACCCGCGGATATCCGATCAATTTCCATCGAGCCGGTTAAAAATCTCGTGGATGTTTCCAGGGAAGTGGATGAAAAAAGTCATTTTCGTGTTTACCGACCCGGTCTTGAAACCGACTTGACCAACGCCATCATCAATCGGTTTATTTTTGACGGCAATCTCAAAGTCGTGGCTCCCGAAAAAGCGGACGCGATTGTCGAGACTAAGATCACGGATTATCGCCGGGACGCGCTGCGTTACAGCGAAGGGGATGATATTCAGGAATACCGGCTCAATGTTGTCGCCAACGTCGCCGTTTATCGCGCCGCCGATCGCAAGCTTTTATGGCGCGAACAGTCCTTGACGGGCGATACGACCTTTTTTCTCTCAGGAGCGCGGGCAGTCACCGAAGACGAGGCGGCAGTCAATGCCGTCGATGACTTGGCGCGCCGCATCGTCGAGAGAACCATCGAAATCTGGTAATACCGGTTGAGCCGCCAGACGGTTTTACTGATCGGCAAAGACCGCTTCCTGAAGCGCGAGATCATCCAAACCCTCCGCAAAGACACGGACTTCCAGGAATTTACCGCGGGCGTGGACAGCCTGGGGTCTCTACTGGGTTTTGTGAACACATTCCCTTTTTTGCATTCAAAGCGTTTGGCTGTGTTGTGGGATTTGGAAGAGTTGGAAGACGATGAGAGGGATAGGCTTCTGGCGGGGTGGAACGAGAGGCCCGAAGCCAATATTCTGGTCCTGGTTTCCGACGAAACCAATGCCAAAAAATCCGCTTTTTTAAGGACGCTTTCCGATCGCTGCAAGGTGACCCCTTGTCACCCTCCGTTTGAAAAAGACATGCCCCGCTGGATTGAAGAAAGAGTCAGGCGCCAAGGCAAAAACATCGAGAAGGCGGCCACACTTTTATTGATGGAAAAAATCGGTTTGCAAACCGGTTTATTGGCGCCGGCCATTGATCAGGCGGCGCTTTTCACTCAAGCCGCGGACACGATTACGGCCAAAGATGTGGAATCGCTGTTCGGCCGTTCGCTGACGGCGGATGTTTTTGAGCTTTTAAACTTTTTGCTCGAACGAGATTTTAAAAAATTTATCGAAAAAGCGGAAGATCTCCTGTCGGAGGGAACGCGCGCGTTTGAGATCCTATCCGTGCTGTCGGGAAATCTTGAGCGCTTAAAGCGGGTCCATGAGCTTCAGGCGATGGGCTTGACCGCGGAAAGGGTAGGCGTTGAGCTTAAAATCCATCCTTTTTTCCTGGAGAAGGTGCTGTCTGAGGCTCGCCGCGCGCCGATGGCGCGCGTGAAAGCATGGCTTTCCAGGCTTTTGGAATGCGACAAAGCGATTAAAACGGGTGAATTATCCGAGAAAATCGCTTTCGAGCGTTTTTTAGTCGGGACAGCGCTGGAAGTTTAGGAGTTTAGCTAGAGAGAATTCAGTTTTAACTGAAGACGGGATTTGCGGCGTGAAGCGCGGTTTTTAGGTAAAATCCCTTTTTTCACGGCTTTATCCAGCTTTGAAAAGAGAAGGCGGGACGCCTTTTTAGCGTCATCGGCCTTTTTTTCCACGATCAGATCACGGACTTTGCGAATGGCGGTTTTAAGCTCAGAAATGACGCTCAACCGTTGTTCGCGGCGCCGGACGTCTACGCGGATCTTTTTGATGGATGCTCTTCGGTGTGCCATACATTCCTTTGTTTAATGTTCGCGTATTCTACAGAAAAGGGAGTCAGGTGTCAACCCATCGGTTATTGGCCCAATCAACGGGAACCATCGGTTTTTTTACGGGTATCAGCCGGGTTTTGGGCTTTATCCGGGACTTGGTGATCGCCGCGGCATTCGGCACGGGGGTAGGGGCCGAGGCTTTTGTGGTCAGTTTCAAAATTCCCAATCTTTTAAGGGACCTGGTGGGGGAAGGGGCGGCCAATTCCGCGCTCGTGCCCGTGCTCACCGAAACCCGTGAAAAAAAGTCCGGAGAGTTCTGGACGCTTGTTTCGACGTTGTTTTATCTTTTGAGCGCCATTCTTCTGGCGCTTTGCGTGCTGGGCATTTTATTCGCGCCGGCTGTGGTGAAGTTGATCGCGCCCGGTTTTGTGTCTTCCGCCGATCCGGACAAGTATCCGCTGACGGTTTCACTGACCCGCCTTCTTTTTCCGTATATTTTTCTCATCAGCCTTTCGGCGCTGGCGATGGGCGTTTTGAATTCTCTTAAAGAGTTCACCGCCTCGGCGCTGGGGCCCGCGCTTTTAAATCTGTCGATGATTACGGCCGGTGTTTTCTTTGAAAAGACTTACGGGCCTTACGCGTTGGCTGGCGGCGCGCTGGTGGGAGGCGCGCTGCAGGTTCTTTTTCAGGGCCCCGCTTTGATTGCCAAAGGTTTTAAACTCACCAGGCCTTCCTTCCGCCATCCGGCCATCTCTCGCGTGGGGAAACTGCTTTTGCCGCGCGCTTTCGGTTCGGCGATCTATCAAATCAACGTATTTGTCGATTCGATCCTCGCGTCTTTTGAAACCATTGTCGGGCCGGGAGGCCAGTCCGCGCTCTATTATTCCAACCGGCTTTTTCAATTGCCGCTGGCGATATTCGGACTGTCGCTGGCGCAGGCACTATTGCCCGCTTTTTCTTCCCAGGTTGTCAATGGGCAGACGCGCGAAATGAAAGAAACATTATCCGTGGCGCTTACATCTCTGGGGGCCGTGATCATCCCAGCTTCGGTGGGGCTTATCGTCTGGACCGAACCCATCGTCCGTATTATTTTTGAGCATGGACGGTTTGACGCGCATTCGACGTCTATCACTTCCAGCGCTCTTTTCTTTTACGCTTTCGGTCTTTTGTCATGCTGTTTTGTGAAAATTTTCGCGAACGCGTTTTATGCCATGCAGGACACGCGAACGCCGGTTAAAATCATGGCGGTGGCGGTGCTGATGAATGTAGTTTTAAGTCTTCTTTTCATGCGATCACTGGGGATCGGCGGTTTGACGCTGGCTTCAACACTGTCGGCAACGGCCAATGCGGTTTTGCTTTATCATGCCCTCCGGAAAAAAATCGGAGCCATCGATGAAAAAGGGATAGCGCTGGCCCTGGGGAAAATCCTGGCGGCTTCGATAGCGATGGGCGCGATTTGCGTGGGGTATGACCACGCGGTGCTTCAAAACCATCTTTCCGACTCGCGGCTTTGGCAGTCCTTTTATCTGGCTTCCGGACTTGTGACGGCAGTTTTGGTTTACGTGGCAGCCGCTCTTGCCGTAAAATCGGAAGAGGTTAAGAAGGCGCTGTCGTGGGCCAAAAACTAATCCCGGAAACTCTCAAAATAAGAATAGAAGAACTCCCCAAGAAGTCCGGGGTGTATCTTTTTAAAAATCGCGAACGCCAGACGATTTACATCGGCAAGGCGCTCTCCATTCAAAAAAGGGTCAAAGGGCACTTTCGTTTTTACGGAGAAAGTTTTTCAAAAGAAGGCAAAATGCTTTCCGATACGGTGGCGATCGATCTCATCGAGACGCCTGATGAAGCGGAAGCTCTGCTGCTGGAAGCCAGCCTCGTCAAAGAATCCCTACCCAAATACAATAAAGAGCTTCGAGATGATAAAAGCTACCCATTTTTAAAAATCACGGCAGAGGAATATCCGCGGCTGGTGATTACTCGAAGCCGCAAGCCGGATGGCGGTAAATATTTCGGCCCCTACACCGATGTGCGTTTATTGCGGCAGGCGGTGCGGATGCTGCGGCGCGAGTTTCCCATGCGTACCTGTAAAACATTGCCGAAGAAGGTGTGTCTGATGTACCACATCGGCCAATGCAAGGCGCCTTGCGTGGGTTATATTCAAAAGGCCGAATATGACGCGATGGCGCGGGACCTTGAAAAATTTCTCATGGGCCGCCGGGATGTGCTGGTCAAAAGCCTTTTGCGCCGGATGAAAGAGCATTCCGCCAAAAAAGAATATGAAAAAGCCAAAACCCTTTATGAAGAGATCCAGGCTTTGCGATCAGTGCCCAATAAAAGTGAGATGAAAGACGCCTCTTTGGTTTTGGAGGCGTTGAAAAACGGACTAGAGTTGCCCAAAATACCTCTACGCATCGAGGGCTTTGATATTTCGAATATCATGGGTCGGGAGGCTGTGGGTTCCATGGTGGTCATGATAGAGGGCAAGCCCGCGCGATCGGAATACCGGCGTTTTAAAATCCGGACGGTGAAGGGTATTGATGATTATCGGATGATGAAAGAAGTCGTTAGAAGGCGGTACGCGCGCGTTCTTGCCGAAGGATCGGCGCTGCCGGATCTTGTGGTTATAGACGGGGGGAAGGGGCATCTGGCCGCGGTAAAGTCGATACTAGACGAATTGGGCCTCCCCGAACTTCCCATTATTTCAATCGCCAAAGAACACGAGTATCTTTTTAAACCCGGCCGTGAAAAGCCGACTATTTTCCCCCAAAGCTCGCCGATTTTACACCTGATCCAAAACCTGCGAGACGAAGCCCATCGATTCGCCATCACCTACCACAGACTCCTGCATCGAAAAGGCATGATTCCTAAAAAGCCAGTTAGATAGTCCAGTCTGCCCCTGACTTTGGTTTGCTCATCTGGCGGACGTGCGGTTCCCCCTGCGCGGGAACCGCACTCGATGACAACGTGCGTGGCTGGCGCGCGGCGCGCGCCAGACCATGCCCACGCCGTTGTCAACGCCGCCAGACGAGCAAACCAAAGCCAGGGGCAATACCAACTCTACCTTGTTTGTATCATGCCCCACATATGTCATTTCTCGCTTCGCTCGAAATGACATGGGGGATAATGTGTTGGTCGCTCTATTCCTACCTATGAATTCACACTCAATAATGTGTGGCGCTCCGGGTGGATGTCCTGTCT
>JACQQX010000063.1 GCA_016206805.1 Candidatus Omnitrophota bacterium | reverse complement strand
TTCTTTTGCTTGTAAGAAAAGAACTTTTAAAAGAAGGATTTCTCGCTTCGCTCGAAATGACATAAGGGGATGATATGCGGGGGCATGACACAAACAAAGCGGTGTTGGTCTTGCCACTGGTTTGGTTTATCCTCTCAAGCGGCGTCCGATCAGAGGATAAACCAAACCCAGGGGCAGGGTGAGCTGGGGTAAACTAGGGTCAAGTGGGTATGTTATAATTCTCGCCTATGGATTTGTCGGTTTTTCCGCCGCTGAACGCGGGGCTTAATACGGTGAGTGCGTTGTTGTTGGTGGCGGGTTATTGGCTGATCCGCCAGCGGGCGATTACCGGACATACGATTTGCATGCTTGGGGCGACGCTGACTTCGACGTTGTTTCTCATTTCCTATCTTTACTACCATGCGCATCATGGCTCGACACGATTTTTGGGGCAGGGATGGATTCGGCCCGTTTATTTCACGATTTTAATTTCCCACACCATCCTTGCCGCGACGCAAGTGCCACTTATTGTGATGACGCTTTTTCACGCTTTCCGTGGGAATTTTCATAAACATATCCGATTGGCGCGCATAACACTGCCCATCTGGCTGTATGTTTCCGTGACAGGTGTCGTGGTTTACTGGATGCTTTACCGGATGGAATATTGATGCGCGCTTTAAAAGACCGGTATGGGTTTTTATTTTGGCTGCAGTGGATTGTTTCGTTTGCCGGGATTTTCATTGTGGCGGCTATTTTTTGGACGACGATTATGATGGGGTTGTTTGGCCGTATCCGGGGGACCGAGCTTTCGATTACCTGGACTGTCGCGGTTTTTGGGAGCTGGTTTATTCTCGTTATTCCCTTCATGCGGAAGAAAGAGCGGATTTGGAAGCGGCTCAATCCGGATCAAGAGCGGGCGGTGGACGCCTGGTTTGGGGGAATGAGCGTTTTTCTGCTGCTTTTGGTGTTGAGCGCTTTTTTCTGGAGCGCGTGGTTTTTGAAAGATCCCATTCCTGGAGGAGGAACTGACCCACGCTGGGTGAAGGCCGTTTTTGGGACATGGCTTTTTATTACTCTGCCATTTTTAGTCATCATGTACCGCCAGGCGGATAAGATTTTTAAAGACGCCGTCCAGCGGCAAACCTATGTGCCGCGTTTTAAAAGCATAGCCATGGACCGGTCAAAGCGGCTTTTACCACTGGCTTTGGTTGCTCAACTCAAGGCGATTCCAACCAATCTGCCCAAAGGGCATGTGGTTTCGGTTATTCTCAAGGGTGGCCGGCAGCTGGATCATGTCTTTATTGTAAATGGGAATGAGATTTTGGGAATCTATGACAGGGAGGCGCTTGATTTTGAGGTTGACGACATTCAGGCGGTCAAAGGGCTCAAAAACACCGATTTGCCCGAATATGAAGAATCCAAATGGTTGCGTTTAGATGGAGCCTCATAACCCATTGATTTAGTTATGGTTATATTTTTTTCGTATATAAGTGGACTTAAATAGTCCGAATACGGTATAATTGATTCAGAGAGGTAAACTATGATTACAATTACGGATAAGGCGCAAAAAGAGATTAAAAGACTGCTGGATAGCCAAGATAAACCGGGCGCTTTTTTGAGGTTGGGAGTCCGGGGGGGCGGTTGTTCGGGGTTGAGTTATGACGTCAAAATTGATGATCAAGACACGTCGCTGGATAGGGCTTATGAGGTCAATGGGTTTAAGCTGGTATGCGATTCCAAGAGCCTAGTTTATCTGGACGGAATGACTGTGGATTACTCGACGGACCTGGTGGGCGGGGGATTCCGTTTTGTGAATCCCAACGCCTCCGGCAGCTGCGGTTGCGGCACGTCGTTTTCGGTCTGAGGTCATCCCGAGTAAGCGAGCGATAGCGAGCGCATCGAGGGGTCAAGTTGATTCCTCAACGGAGTTTATCCCCTTTAGGGGACTCGGAATGACAAGAGAGGGTGTATGAGATTCACGACAAAAACCGAATATGGACTAGTTTGCATGGTGTATCTGGCCAAGCATCACCGGGCGGACTGGGTGACCATTAAAGAAATGGCCGAAAAGGAAAACTATCCGGTAGCTTATACCGAGAAGATTTTGCAGAGCTTGAGAAAGGCCAATCTCGTCGTTTCCCATCAAGGCAATCACGGCGGTTATGTTCTGGCGCGCAAGCCCTCGGAGATCACGCTGAAACACATTATTGACGCCCTCGAAGGCAGCACATTTGAAGTGTTCTGCAAGCCGGAAGTGCGGGAGGACATTGTTTGCACGCATTTTTGTTTGTGCGGCGTCAAACCCGTTTGGCGGAAGACCAAGGACATCCTGGATGAATTTTACGGTTCGATCACGCTCGACATGCTGACGCATAATGAAATCGAAGTGAAAAGTTTAATGGGGACGGGTCATGAGCAATAAAGCCATTCAAGAACTCACCAGCCGCGAATACCAGTATGGTTTTAAAACGGCCATCGAAGCGGATGTCATTCCCAAGGGTTTGACGGAAGAAACGGTCCGCTTGATTTCCAAGCTTAAAAAAGAGCCCCCGTTCATGCTGGAATTCCGGCTCAAGGCTTTTCGGCATTGGCTGACCATGAAGGAACCGACCTGGGCGCATGTAAAATACCCGCCGATCGATTATCAGGACATTATTTATTATTCCGCTCCTAAGCAGGCGCCCAAAGCGCTGCAAAGCATGGACGAGGTCGATCCGGAGCTCAAGAAAACCTTTGAGAAGCTGGGCATTCCGCTGATGGAGCAGAAAAAACTCGCCGGAGTCGCGGTTGACGCGATTTTTGACAGCGTGTCGGTGGCGACCAGCTATAAGAAAAAGCTGCTGGAAGTGGGAGTGGTGTTTTGCTCTTTTTCGGAAGCGGTTGAAAAATATCCGGACTTGGTCAAAAAATACATGGGTTCCGTTGTCCCGTACACCGATAACTTTTTTGCCGCGCTCAACTCCGCTGTTTTTTCGGACGGCTCTTTTGTTTATATTCCCAAAAACACAAAGTGTCCGATGGAGCTGTCCAGCTACTTTCGCATCAACACCGAAGGCTCGGGGCAATTCGAGAGGACATTGATTATTTGCGAAGAATCCGGTTCCGTCAGTTATTTGGAGGGATGTACCGCGCCCAAGTTTGATAAAAACCAATTGCACGCGGCGGTGGTGGAACTTGTGGCGCTGGACCAGGCGGACATCAAGTATTCGACCGTGCAAAATTGGTATGCCGGGGATCCCCAGACGGGCAGGGGCGGGATTTACAATTTTGTCACCAAGCGCGGCAAATGCCAGGGCAAGCATTCCAAGATCTCCTGGACACAGGTGGAAACAGGGTCAGCGATCACCTGGAAATATCCCAGCTGCATTCTTTTGGGAGATGACTCGGTGGGAGAGTTTTATTCGGTGGCGCTCACCAACCATTACCAGCAGGCCGATACCGGAACCAAAATGATTCATATCGGCAAAAACACCAAAAGCACCATTATTTCCAAGGGAATTTCCGCCGGGCATGCCACCAACAGCTACCGCGGCGCGGTGGAAGTCAAAAAGTCGGCGCAAAACGCGCGCAATTTCACCCAATGCGACTCGCTTTTGGTCGGACCGCATTGCAGCGCCAACACCTTTCCGATTATCGACGTGCAAAATCCGACGGCGCAGGTCGAGCATGAGGCGTCCACGTCCAAAATCAGCGACGACCAGCTTTTTTATTTCCGTCAGAGGGGGATATCCACCGAAGACGCGATGGGAACCATTATCAACGGTTTTTGTAAGGATGTTTTTCGCGAGCTTCCGGGCGAGTTCGCGGTGGAAGCGACGAAACTTTTGGGATTGAAACTGGAAGGGAGTGTTGGTTAAGGCGGTCGTGAGTCGTGGGGGATGGGTCGTGAGCGGGCGGATAAGGAGACAAGGAACTATATGTTAGTCATAAGTAATTTGCACGCGGAAATCAATGGCAAAGAAATTTTAAAGGGCTTCAACCTTGAGGTGAAAAAAGGCGAAGTGCACGCCATTATGGGGCCCAATGGCTCTGGAAAAAGTACCTTGGCCAAAGTGCTGGCGGGGGACCCTCATTACACCGTGACTCAAGGCGAGGTTCTTTTTCAGGGGAAGAATATTGTGGAGCTCGAGCCGGAAGACAGGGCGCTTGCCGGGATTTTCCTGGCGTTTCAATATCCGGTGGAAATCCCGGGCGTCAACAACGCCAGCTTCCTGCGCATGGCGTATAACGCCCGCCGCAAAGCGGAAAGCAAGACAGAAGTCGATCCTTTGGAATTTGATGAAATTTTGCGCGAACGCCTGGCGCTTGTGGAAATGAGTCCCGATTTTGCCAACCGTTCGGTGAATCATGGTTTTTCGGGCGGCGAGAAAAAGAGAAATGAAATCGTCCAGATGGCGGTTTTGGAGCCCAAGCTCGCGGTGCTGGATGAAACCGATTCAGGTTTAGACATCGACGCTTTGAAAATTGTGGCCGGCGGCGTGAACAAGCTGCGCCGTCCTGACAACGCCATGATTCTCATCACGCATTACCAGCGGCTCTTGAATTATGTCCAGCCGGACGTTGTCCATATTCTGGCCGGCGGTCGCATCGTGCGTTCGGGCGATAAGAACCTCGCGCTGGAGCTTGAGAAAAAAGGGTACGATGGCATCCTCCACCTGGTTTAAGGAAAGACAGAAAGCATCTTCCCGCCGTTTTGAAGAGTTGGGTTATCCCACGCGATCGCTGGAAGCGTGGAAAACCATTGATCTCACGGCCGTTCTCAACACGCCGTTTGCCAAGGGCCGGTTTACTTACCAGGCGGACATGCCCAAAGGCGCGAAGCTTGCCGAGCTTTCTGCGGCCATCGGATCGGAGGCCGATCTTGCGCCGTATTGGGCCGCCGGATTCGAAAAGGAAAATAACGCGTTTGCCGCCCTCAACACCGCCAATTTTGAGACCGGGCTTTATGTGAATATTCCTGACGAGACCTGCCTGATTCAGCCGATTCATTTATTTTTAAATTCAACAGGGCCGGATCCCTACGTGGTTTACCCGCGTTTGCTTTTGACCGCAGGAAAGCGCGCGCGGGCGAGCGTGGTCATTCATTGTGCGGGCACTAAAGAAATGCCGCGCCATTTTGTGAATGCGGTGAGCGAGTTTTATCTAGGGGCCGGAACCCATTTAGAGGTAGTTTGGCTCGCCGGGGACCAGACGGCCACGCAATTTGCCGCCAATCGTTTTTTTCTGGATGAGGGAAGCGCTTTGGAATGCGCTATTTTTACTCAGGGCGGTGTGCTGACGCGCCACGAGGTTAATGTGCATTTCCGCGCGCCCCGCGCGTCCGCCTCGATCCGCGGACTGTCACTTTTAAAAAATGACTCTCAGGCTTTTTTTCACACGGCGGCGCATCACGCCGTGCCGGAATGCACGAGCCGCCAGTTTTATAAAAGCATCTTGACGGACAAGGCCAAATCCGAATTCAATAGCATGGTCCATGTTCACCCGGGCGCGTCAAAGTCCGACTCCAAGCAGCTGGGCCGCCATCTTTTGCTGTCGGGCGCCGCGCAAGGATTTACAAGGCCGCAGCTCGAGATCGAAAATGACGATGTTTCCTGCGCCCATGGCGCCACCGTGGGGCAGATCAATGAGGAGGAAGTTTTTTACCTTCGCAGCCGCGGTTTATCAAAGGAAACCGCCCAATTCCTCATGACGTATGGTTTTGCCGAAGAACTCATCGAAGAAATACACGACAAAGCTTTAAAAAAAGAGCTGGAGGCCTGGATAGAAAAAGAAATCCGGGGAATGGTCCGATGAGGGTCCGCGAGGATTTTCCCATGCTGGAAAGCCGCATGAACGGAAAACATCTGGTGTATTTGGACAACGCGGCCACGACCCAGAAACCGGCGGCGGTGATCGACCGCATGACCCAGTTCATGCGCCATGAATACGCCACGATTCATCGCGGGGTTTATACTTTCAGCCAGCTTTCCACGCGGGAATGCGATCTGGTCCGCGAGCGCTGCCGCCGTTTTGTGAATGCCGAGCGCGCCTCTGAAATCATCTTCACCCGCGGCGCCACCGAAGCCATCAACCTTGTCGCCGCCAGTTTTGGCCGCAAGTTTCTGAAAAAAGGGGATGAGATTATCATCTCGGAAATGGAGCATCACTCCAATCTCGTGCCCTGGCAGGCGCTTTGCGAGGAAAAAGGCCTTCTTTTAAAAGTGGCGCCGATCAATGACAAGGGTGAGCTGCTGCTGGATGAGTTTGAAAAACTATTGGCGGCGCGGACTTATTTTGTGGCCATCACCCATGTTTCCAACGCGCTGGGCACGATCAATCCCATCCGCGAAATCATCAAAATGTCGCATCACGCCGGCGCCGCGGTGTTGGTGGACGGCGCGCAGGCCGCGCCCCATTTGAAGGTGGATGTCCGGGACCTGGACTGCGATTTTTACTGTTTTTCGGGACATAAGATTTATGGCCCCACCGGAGTCGGTGTTTTGTACGGCAAGGCCAGGCATTTGGAAGCCATGGATCCTTACCAATATGGCGGGGACATGATTGAATCCGTCGATTTCAAAAAAACAACGTTTGCCAAACCACCGGCCAAATTTGAAGCGGGTACGCCGGCTATTGTCGAAATCATCGGTCTGGGAGCCGCTTTTGATTATTTGCAAAAAATCGGATGGGAAGCCATTCACGCGCATGAGAATGAGCTTTTGGATTATGCCACACAAGCGTTGTCGCAAATCCCGGGTCTGGCCATCATCGGCACCGCCCAAGAGAAGGCGAGCCTCATTTCTTTTGTTTTGGATGGGATTCACCCGCATGATATCGGCACTGTGCTGGACCAAGAGGGAATCGCGATTCGCGCGGGGCATCACTGCACGCAGCCGGTGATGAAGCATTTCAAAGTCCCGGCCACCGCCCGCGCCTCATTCGCTTTTTATAACACCCGGGAAGAGGTGGACGCGCTGGTCAAGGCCATCCACAAAGTTTTGGAGATATTCCGATGACGCAGGAAGTGAAATTAGACGAATTGTATCAAGAAGTCATCCTCGACCATAACCGCCGGCCCAGGAATTTCGGCAAATTGGACGACGCCACCCATTACGCGCATGGCCATAACCCGCTTTGCGGCGATGATTACCACCTCTACCTGAAAATCGACGAAAATGGTAAAATACAAAAAATAACCTTTGAAGGCTCCGGCTGCGCCATTTCCAAGTCCAGCGCTTCCATGATGACGACTTTCCTTGAGGGAAAAAACGGTGACGAGGCCGAAAAGCTGGGCAGCCACTTCATCGGCTTTATGACAAAGGACACACTTTCCAAAGAAGACCGGGAGGCGGTCGGACGGCTCAAGCTTTTTGAGGGTGTGCGGCATTTTCCGGTACGCGTCAAATGCGCGACACTGGCCTGGCAGGCATTGCTTAATGCGGTGACGGGTAAATAGGTGAACGGTCAATTGAAAGGCAAATAAAATGACAAGCCATACACTAGAAATTTCAGCGGAAGTCACTCCGAATCCCAATACGCTCAAATTCAACGTGAACCGCGTGCTGATCGCCGAGGGTTCGCTCAATTTCACGGATAAGGAAAAGGCGAAGGGCTCCGCGCTGCCTGAAAAACTTTTCGAAGTGCCTTCGGTGCTCGGGGTCATGGTGGGCCGGAATTTTATCACCGTGACCAAGAATCCCGAAGCGGGCTGGAACGCGCTGGTGGAACCCGTGACCAAAGTGATCCGATCCATTCTCGAATCGGACCACATCCTTTTTCCTCAAGGCGCCCCCGCCGCGGCCGCCGCGGGAGACATCAGTGAAATTGAACAGAAAATCCGCGCCATCCTCGACAATGAAATCCGTCCGGCGGTGGCGATGGATGGGGGAGACATCACGTTTTATGGCTATGACAACGGCGTGGTGACGCTGCATCTTCAAGGCTCCTGCAGTTCCTGCCCCAGCTCCGTCATGACGCTCAAAATGGGCGTGGAAAATAGGCTGAAGGCGTTGATTCCGGAGGTTCGAGAGGTTGTTCAGATATAAAAACACATATGTCATTTCGAGCGGAGCGAGAAATCTTTTTTTATGAGATTTCTCGGACTGCGTCCTCGAAATGACAATAAATGGAAAATATGGAATTAGAGGTTTTAGAAAAAGCCACAACGAAGGATCTGAAGCAAAAGCTTCGCGAGAAGGTTTTGCGCCTGAAAAAAGAGCGCAACGCCACCATCGTGGCCCATAATTATCAGAATGTTGAGGTTCAGGAAGTGGCGGATATTCTGGGGGACTCGCTGGCGCTGTCCAAAGCGGCGCTGGGAACCGGCGCGGATGTGGTGGTGTTCTGCGGCGTCGATTTTATGGCTGAGACCGCCAAGATTTTGAATCCGGAAAAAACGGTGATCCTGCCCGTCCGGGAAGCCGACTGCCCGATGGCGCTCATGGTCACCGGCGAGCGCTTGCGGCAAAAGAAAAAAGAATATCCCAATGCCGCCGTCGTCTGTTACGTGAATAGCTCTGCCGAAGTGAAGGCGGAAAGCGACATTGCCTGCACCTCCGCCAATGCCATCCCAATCGTCAAATCTTTGCCGCATAAACAAATTATCTTCGTCCCCGACAAGAACCTGGGCCACTGGGTCCAGCGTTTTTGTCCCGAAAAGGAAATCATTCTCTGGCAGGGCTTTTGCACGACGCATATCCGGGTGACGGCGCAAGACATTTTAAACGCCAAGGAGAAATATCCCAACGCGCCTTTTATCGCGCACCCGGAATGCCCGCCGGATGTGCTGGACCTGGCGGATCATGTTTGTTCGACGAGCGGATTTTCTTCCTACATCGGAAAAAGCAAGGCCGACACTTTCATCATCGGCACGGAGGTCGGCATGATTTTTAAATTAAAAAAAGATCATCCCGCCAAACGCCTGATCATGCCGACCGAGCAGTTCGTCTGTCAGACGATGAAAATGACCACGCTCGGATGGGTGGCTCATGCGCTCGAAGTGATGGAGCACAAGATCGAAATCCCCGAAGACATCCGTCGACGCGCCGAAAAAACCCTCTGGCGCATGATGGACATTTCCAAAGACCATCCGAACGCGGTCATCGCCAGTTATTAAGTCGGTGTTCTCCTGGGATCTTCCAGCAAGTCGGCCACTTCGAACTCCCTGGCGCCGAACTCTTTAGCCGTGGCGATCAATTCCTCGCAAGCTTCGTAACGTTCTCTTAACAAGGCTTCCTTGAGGTAGAGAAGAGCGGTCAGCTTCACGGGGTCCTTGGCAACCTGTGGCCTTCCGCTTTGACCTGAATATTCAATGACTTTTAACATTTTTGGCTCCTTTCGATCCTTTTAAAGCTCCTAAAAACAAAAAACCCATCACCGTTTAGGTAATGGGTTGTTAGGAACTTTTGGTTTTACTTGGTTTGGCTTAGATCAAGAACCGATTCTCCTCACAACCCACACCCCCGCGCTTCGGCGCAACGTGACAGTAAATAAACTGCCACGCCACTAGCGTCATAGCGGCGGAAAAGAGTACGTTGTGAATGAAAATCAAGTTTCGCATACCTTAAGTATAATCCAAACCCACTGAGTTTTCAAGCGAGTAATCAAAATTGTTTGCTTTGTTTTACAGCAGTCCACCCAGGGGCAAGACCAACCCCGCTTTGTTTGTTTCATCCCCCTATTGTCATTTCGAGGTCGCCGCAGGCGACCGAGAAATCCTTCTCTTAAAAGTTCTTTACTTACAAGCAAAAGAACTTTTAAAAGAAAGATTTCTCGGCCTTCGGCCTCGAAATGACATGGGGGGATTGAATTCATTGTAGGAGTGAGGATAGAGGGCGTCGGAGTGAACAAGAGATAGCCGAGTGTGATAAAATGATTTTCATGCAAAACGAAACGGTGGATTTGAGGGATGAGCAGATTCGGACGCTTTCTTTGCCGAGGCGGCGGTATGGGGTTTTGGCTTCGCTGTTGTTTGTGACGATGGACCTGTTTTATGGGAGGAAGCGGACGTTTTCCAAGTTTAAGGTGCTGGAAGTGATTGCCCGTGTGCCTTACCAGGCTTGGGAGCATGTGGCTTATATCGCGATGACGCATACTTACGCGGCGCCCAATTTTGCCCGGAGGATTTTTGAATTTATTAAAGAAAGCCGCAGCCAGCAGGATAATGAGCAGTGGCATCTTTTGATCCTTGAGGAACTCACGCAGAGAAAGGGGATTAAGGAAAATTTTTTGCTTTACCGGATTATTCCCCAATTCATCGCGTTTTTTTATTATCATGTCAGCTGGCTTTTGTATGTGATCAAGCCATCGCACAGCTATCGGTTGAACGCTGATTTTGAAGATCACGCCGAGCATGAGTATATGGAATTTGCGCGTGAGAACCCGCAATTTGACACCGAGCCTTTTGTGAGTGAATTCAAAGCCGATTATGGCAATTACGACAATCTCTCGGATCTTTTCCGCCGCATCGGTTTGGATGAGCGGATTCATAAAGAGGAAAGTCTCGCCCGTATCGAAGCGGCGCGTTTCGGATTAAAGTAACCCATGATTAAATATATTGTTCCTGTCGCCAGCGGCAAGGGCGGGGTTGGAAAATCAACCGTCAGCGTCAATCTTGCCGTGGCCTTAGCCCAGCGCGGTCATCGTGTCGGGCTGATGGACGCCGATGTGTACGGACCCAGCGTTCCCACTCTTTTGGGGACCAAGGATAAGCCCCTGGTGCGGGACAATAAACGCATCCTGCCGGTTGAAAAGTATGGCGTCAAAATGATTTCAATGGGTTTTTTCATTCCCGTCAACGAAGCCGTGATCTGGCGCGGGCCGATGCTGCATAAAATGGTGCAGGATTTTTTGGGCGCGGTGGAATGGGGAGATCTCGATTTTTTGGTGGTGGACCTGCCACCGGGAACAGGGGATATTCAGCTCAGTCTTTGCCAGTCGGCGCCTGTGTCCGGAGCGGTGATTGTCTCGACGCCTCAGGACGTGGCCTGGAGCGTCGCGCAGAAAGCCATCATGATGTTTGATAAGCTGAACGCGCCGGTGGCCGGCATTATTGAAAATATGAGCGGTGAGATTTTTGGAAGGGGCGGGGCGCGTCGCGCGGCTGAGGCGCTCAATATCCCGTTTCTCGGCGAAATTCCCCTGGACAAAGCATTGCGTGAAACCTCCGACCGCGGTGAGCCTATTGTTATGGCGGCGCCGAAGAATGAAGCGGCGCAAACCTTTTTAAAAATCGCCCAAAAATTGGCGGACCAGCTTAAAAAGGGTCTTGAAGGGCAGACGAAGGTCCCCTCCAAAATCAGCGATCCGGGCGGCCCGCGCATTGAGATCGATTGGTCCGACGGCAAAAAAAGTATTTTTGAAACGCGTGATTTGCGCTTGAATTGTCCTTGCGCCGCCTGTGTTCATGAGATAACCGGCCAACGCATTCTCAATCCCGCTTCTGTCCCGGCCGGGGTCGCGGCATTGACCATCAAACCGGTGGGGCGGTACGCGCTTCACATCGCCTGGAGCGACGGCCATAGTACGGGTCTTTATGGTTACGGCTTCCTTAGAAAGCTTTCCAAAATCGCTTGACTATTTCCCGGAACAATTTAGACTGGGTTCAAAAATAAAGGAATTTTACATGCTCAAAACGGCAAATTGTGGTTATCCCCGCATCGGCGAAAGCCGCGAGTTAAAAAAAGCTACCGAGTCTTATTGGAAGCGTGAAATCTCAAAAGACGCCCTTATCCAGGCCGGCCGCGAACTCCGAAAGAAAAATTGGCTGACCCAGAAAGAGGCCGGAATCGACATTATCCCCTCCAACGATTTTAGTTTTTATGACCAAATGCTCGACATGACGGCGCTTTTGGGCGCGGGGGATGACCTGGACGCTTATTTTGCCATGGCCCGCGGCACTCAGACCGTGCCCGCGATGGAAATGACCAAGTGGTTCGACACCAATTACCATTACATCGTTCCCGAATTTTCTAAAGGACAGAAGTTTTCTCTATCTTCCTCCAAGCCTTTTGATGAGTTTAATGAAGCCAAGTCGTTGGGAATCAAAACTCGTCCTGTTTTGATCGGGCCCATCACTTATTTGTTGCTGGGCAAATCCAAGGATGCGAAGTTTTCTTCTTTGCGGCTTCTAGGGAATATTCTTCCGGTATACGCGGCCGCATTGAAAAAGCTGGCTTCGCTCGGAGCGGAATCGGTGCAAATCGATGAGCCGGCCTTGGTGCTGGATTTGGACGACTCCGCCAAGAGCGCTTTCAAAAAAGCTTACGCCTTTTTCGCCAAAGAAGCGCCCGGCGTCAGCTTGATGCTCACGACGTATTTTGGGCCGCTCAAGGATAATCTTAAAATCGCGGCCGGATTGCCAGTAGAGGGCATTCACCTGGATTTGGTGCGCGCTCCTGAAGAATTGGCGCAGGCCCTTCGGATCATCCCCAAGAATAAAGTGTTGTCCCTGGGCATCGTGGACGGCCGCAATATCTGGAAAACGGATTTGAAAAAAGCGCTCGGGCTTTTAAAGCCGGCGATTCAAAAGCGCGGCGCTGAAAACTGCCTGATCGCGCCATCCTGCTCCCTGGTTCATAGCCCGATGGACCTGGATTTGGAGACGGGACTGGACGCGGAACTTAAAAATTGGCTCTCTTTTGCCAAACAAAAATTACACGAAATCAAAACCCTGCGAACGGCGCTGGTCAAAGGCGAAAAAGCGGCCGCGCCGGCGTTGGCTGAAAACGCCAAGGCCATGCAAAGCCGGAAATCAAGCCCGCGGATCCATCGCAAGTCCGTTGCCGCGCGCTTGAAAGCCGTCAAACCCAAAGACGCTTCGCGTAAAAGCGCATTTAAAGTCCGTCAAGCGCTTCAAAGCCAGCGTTTGAATCTGCCGCTTTTCCCGACAACGACCATCGGTTCTTTCCCGCAAACCGCGGATGTGCGCCAGGCGCGCGCCTCTTTCAAAAAAGGCGGTCTGACGCAGGAAGCCTATGATTTCTTCTTGAAACAAAAAACCAAAGAGGCGATTGACCGTCAAAACGCTCTTGGGTTGGATGTTTTGGTGCATGGCGAGTTTGAGCGCAATGACATGGTCGAATATTTCGGCGAACAATTGCGGGGCTTCGTGTTCACTAAAAACGGTTGGGTACAGTCTTATGGCTCGCGCTACGTGAAACCTCCGGTGATTTATGGAGACGTGGAAAGGCCGACCCCGATGACGACGCGCTGGACGGCTTATGCGCAGTCGCTGACGGATAAACCGGTCAAAGGGATGCTCACGGGGCCCATCACCATTCTCCAATGGTCGTTTGTCCGTAATGACCAGCCTAGAAGCCGAACCGCCAAGCAGATTGCGCTGGCCATTCGGGATGAAGTGAGCGATTTGGAAAAGCAGGGGACAGCCGTGATTCAAATCGACGAGCCGGCCATTCGCGAAGGTCTTCCGCTGCGCAGAAAAGACTGGGCCGCGTATCTGAAGTGGGCCGTTGAAAGCTTCAAGCTTTCTTCCTGCGGCGTGGCCGACCAAACGCAAATCCACACCCATATGTGCTACAGCGAATTCAATGACATCATTAAGTCCATCGCCGCTTTGGACGCCGACGTGATTTCCATCGAGACCTCCCGCTCCCAGATGGAGCTTTTGGATGTTTTCGTAAAATTCCGCTATCCCAATGAAATCGGTCCCGGCGTGTACGATATCCATTCACCGCGCGTGCCAACGCTTGAGGAAATCAAAAATCTTCTTAAAAAAGCCGCCAGCGTCCTGCCGGCGCGGAATATCTGGGTCAATCCCGACTGCGGTTTGAAAACCCGCGGCTGGGAAGAAACCACCGCCGCGTTGAAGGCGATGGTGGAAGGGGCCAAAGCGATGCGCTCCCAATACGTCCGGCAAAACGGCGCCGGGCAGATCGGTTTTTCCAAAAAAGGGGGCCGCGCCGCTCTCGTCCGTGGTTGACCCGCGGTTTCAGGAGGGCTTGCGCCTTTTCCGGGAAAGACAGTTTTTTGAATGCCATGAGGTCATCGAAGATCTCTGGCTCGAGACGGATTCCCACGATCCCGCCCGTGATTTGTACAAGGGAGTGATTCAAGCAGCGGCCGCGGTTTATCAGCTGGAGCGCGGCGTCACCAGCGGCGCCCTCGGGCTTTTCCGGACCTCCGTCCAGTATTTAGAAAAATACAAGCCGGAAGCAATGGGTCTAGACGTAACCCAGTTCATTGAAGAATTAACAGATTATTTCAGGGGTCAGACCCCTGTGGATAAGAAGTAGTTATCCACAGGGGTCTGACCCCCAAGAGGATTGTGTGGATATTAACGAGCTTTGGGAGAACGCATTAAAGCGCACGGAGATTATTCGTCCGCGGGTGTTGCCGCTGGAGACGTTTTCGGCGACTCAGGTGCCTTATGTTTTTCTCGCGGAATCAGAAGTGAATCCGGGGGATACGCTGGTTCGCCGCGGAGAGGTTATTGTGGAGAGGCCTTCCATTGTGCTTCCGATGAATCTGCCGCAATTTCAGGGTTTTGATTTTGATGAGAAAATTCCGCTGGGGGAGGAGGCGGTGATGAACTTTTTCCTGGTGCGGGGGATTTCTCTCCCATCTTTCAAATACAACAATAAGACTTCTTCGATGGACGTTTATGAAGGGCGTTTGTCCAGGGCCATTGAGCATCATTCAAAGCTCCTGCAGCAAGGAGAGGATGTTCACACGGGCCTGGTCATGGGCCCGTCGCCCTCGTGGCAATTCTCGCTTTTGATTTTTGTCTGCAACCAGGTGATGCGATCGGCGGACAACGACATCCGGAAATTGTGGGAGAGATTTAAACGTAAAACGTAAAATGCAAAACGTAAAACTAATGTGTCGCTGACGCGACCTCTATAGGTCTCGATAGGGACTCAATAGTTTTGCGTTTTACTCTTTACGTTTTACGTTAAGTGAATTGTTCAAAGTGGATTTTTTCCTTCGGGATATTCATCCCGATCAGCGTTTCTTTCAGCGCCTTGCACATCGGCACCAGTCCGCAGCCGTAAAAATCAAGCCCCGATGTTTTTCCGCCAAAAAGTTTTTTAACCACGTCCTGCACATAAGCGGTTTCGCCCGTCCAGCTCTTGGGGCGGCTGACCGTGGGGATGAAGTGGAAATTTTTATGCTTCTTTTCTAATGTCCGCCACTCATCGAGATACAAAATATCCGTTTCAAAACGGTTTCCAAAAATAAGCCAGATCTCTTTCTGGCAGCCTTTTTCATAAAGATTTTGTATCATTCCCCGCAGCGGGGCGATGCCCGTTCCCGTTCCCACAAAAACAAGATTATCCTCCCACGGCTCGCGGAGCGTAAAGACGCCGTAGGGGAGGCTGGTGTGGAGAACATCGCCCTCTTTTAAATTAAAAAACCAGTTGGAAACATAGCCGCCCTCGACGAGTTTGATGCAAAGCTCAATCTTGTGGTCCAGAGAGGGGGAGGAGGCGATGGAATAAGGCTTCTTATGTGGCTGGCCGTCTTTTTCCAGATGCACCATCATGAATTGGCCGGCAATGAAGCGGGTATCGGCCTCAGGAGCGTATTCGAGCACAAAATGCTTCACGGTGTCCGTCAGTGAAACGATCCGCGTCACCGTCGCGTCATAAAACCGTGGTTTTTCGGCCATATGTATATGCATTATACGAAATTAAGTCTAACCGTAAAGCACAAACTCACTATCTAAGTATTTATTCGTATAATAGGGGGACGGTTCCTTTTTGGAAGGCCTGGCACTTTTAAGCCAAAAAGGAACCGTCCCCAAACAAGGGGCTTGAAATTCTATGTATTAGTGTGTATAATTACTTAAGATTAAGTAAGTCATCGAACAACTTCTTCGTAAATCTCTTTATACTGTTTTGCAATTTCATTCCAATCAAAGTTTTTTCTTACATAC
>JACQQX010000014.1 GCA_016206805.1 Candidatus Omnitrophota bacterium | reverse complement strand
GCTTATTTTCGAATTAACAACAGCTTTTAGTGCTTTTAGGGGCCGGCTTATCGGGCCGGCTGATAACCTTGGAGCCTGTTAGTTTCTTCCCCCCTTTCGCGGCTAGAGGTGGTTATCTTTAGCTTGGGTGAATGATCCCAAAACAACGTCCCTATCATACCAGAATATGTAAATATTTTGTAACGGAAAGGTTAAATCTTGGGACAGCACCTTTCAAGGACGGTATTGATGCCCTCCACCAAATCCTTTAAATCATCGCCTCGGCGGACCTGGATTTTGGCGGGCTTTGCGGGGTCCGCGAGAATGGCCCCCAGCTCCCCTTCCAGCCGCTCGATGGGACCTGCCATCCGATGGGAAATCCAAACCGCCCACGTGAAGATGAGTAGCACCAAAACCGGGACGGCCACCAATAAAACCGCGTTCACGCGGTGAATCACCGGCACGAGATTGGAAAACACGGCCTCCGGAAAAGCGATTTGGCGCGCGAGAAGCTCAAAAACCAAATAATACAGGCATCCTCCCACCACCAGCACCGGCGCCAAGATTGAAACCATGACCGTCAATAAATACCGTGTTTGAATCGGATGCCTAACGAACCACTGCGTTCTCATCTTCATCGAGCTTCTCCTCGTTTTTAGTCTTAAAAAACATCTGCCTGAAATCCGCCTCGGAAAGCGTTTGCGTATTGTCCGAATCGCTCATGATAGCGACGGCGCCGATCGCCCGATCCGGCGGTTTCCCAAAAAGCATTTGGTAATCTTCATAAATATTTCGTTCTTCCTCAAGCCACAACACACCTTCTTTCGGCGGTCCGCTGCGGATTACAAAAAGTTTGATGCGGTCCGAGAAAGGACTGGATTGGAAGGTATTCTCGGGAATAGTCTCATCCCAGAGATATTCGATGACATTGGTGCTGAAAAAAGTTCTTCCCGGAAACACCACATACACCCGGGCCGCAAAATCATCCTGAGACCGGTCTCCAAACTTTGCCCCTTCTTTTTTCCGCGGGAATTTGACCACGCGCCATTCCCAGGCCAGAAAAAGATTGGGTGTGGCCGGCATATCCATTTTGAGATAAAGCCCGGAAGAAGCGCCGTAACTAGAGGCTTTCAGAAAGCTTCTATTGCTTTCGGAAAAAATCTGATAAATGGTTTTTCCTTTAAAAATCTTTTCTTCCCAGCCCGCCAGGGCCTTTTGCCCGTCAAAGGTCATGTCCTTGATCACCTGGAATGTTTTGCGGGGAGAATGGAGCGGGAAAAGTTTTTCGGCTTCCCTGATGTTTTTTTCATGCCAATGAAATGAGGCCAAAGCCGCCAAGAGGGCCGCCTCGCAAATCAAAATCAAAAAAAGGAGGCGAGCGCGGCGGATGGCGGTCATGGGAGAAACCGGTTGGTGATAGGCATGCGGCGGTCTCGTCCGAACGCTTTGGGCGTTATCTTGACGCCTGGAGGCGATTGGCGTCTTTTGTATTCATTGCCATCAACCATCTTGGCGGACTTAAGCGCCACGTCCTTTTGAATACCCTTTCGAATCACTTCATCCACCGACAGGTCTTTCTCGACATAGAGCTCGATGAACCGGTCCAGCTCCGAATAAGGCGGCAGCGTGTCCTGGTCTTTTTGATTGTGCCGGAGTTCGGCGGATGGCGGCCGAGCGATGGTGCTTACCGGGATGGGGCTGTCCGAAAAAGCGTTGCGGTAGCGCGCCAGCCGAAAAACAAGCGTTTTGGGAACATCTTTGATCACCGCGAAACCGCCCGCCATGTCTCCGTACAATGTGCAATAGCCGGTGGCCATTTCACTTTTATTGCCCGTCGTCAGCACCATGTGTCCGAACTTATTGGCGATCGCCATCAGGATATTCCCGCGCACGCGCGCCTGCAGATTCTCTTCGGCGATGTTATGGGGCTGCCCCAAAAAGATCGGTTCCAGCGTCTTAAGATAAGAAGCGAAAATCGGATCCATTTCGATCGCGTGACAAGTGATGTCCAAATTATCAGCCAAAACCTTCGCGTCTTGAAGCGTTTCTTGAGAGGTGTAGCGCGAAGGCATCGTCACGCCGATGACATTTTCCTTGCCCAACGCGTCTCGGGCAACGCAAGCCACCAGCGCCGAATCAATCCCTCCGCTCAACCCCACCAACACTTTTTTAAAACCATTCTTACGCACATAATCCCGCGTGCCCAGGCACAATGCCTGATAGGTTTCCTCTTCGGGTCTCATCAACGCGGGAGCATTTTTAATTTTTTCCGTGACCGACAAATCAACCGCCACCGCGTCTTCCTCGAATCGTTTTGCCTGGCAAAGAATCCGGCCTTGGGGTGAAACCACAAAACTTCCCCCATCAAAAACAAGCTCGTCCTGCCCACCCACTAAATTATGATAGGCCACAAAAGCGCCGGTATGGCGAGCCAGATTTTGAACCAAAGAAAATCGCTCGCTCTGTTTGCCCATATAATAAGGGGACGCGGAGATATTCAAAATCAAAGAAACCTTTCCCCTGAAAGACTTTTGATACACATAACTTTCCTTCTGCCAGATATCTTCGCAAATGGTTAAACCTATTCGCATCCCTTTCCAGGCGATAATAGCGGGCCCGCTGCCGGCGGTGAAATAACGCTTTTCATCAAACACCCCGTAATTGGGCAGCAGATTCTTCCGATAAACCTTTAATAATTTGCGATCGGCAAAGACAGCGGCCGCGTTGTAGAGAAGCCCTTTTTTATCCTGATCCACGAAACCCACAACCGCCACGAGGCCGGCTGTCTCGGGCCGAAGAGACTCCAGGACTTTTCGATTCTCTTTGATAAATTTCTTTTTATAAAGAAGGTCTTCCGGCGGATACCCCGCGATCGTGAGCTCGGGAAAGGATACCAGATCCGCGCGGCCCAGGCGGGCCTGATGGATGGCGTTGACGATTTTCTGTCGGTTGCCGGGCAAATCGCCGACGGTGGTGTTGATTTGGGCCAGATGAATCTTAAAGGGCTTACCGCTGGGCATGCAAAGTCACCTGGGTCCGGCTGTCACGACGAAGCGTTGCTGAATAGAGCCTGGCCGGTGAAACCGCCTTTTCAACAATGGGCCAGAAGCGCGCGAGAAGATTTTTTTCGTCTATCTCAATCCCCTTTAAAAAATCCACATGAAGCCCTAAATCGCGGGATTGCAGTTTTTTGATCAAAGACTCCTCCACCCTCTCTGTCATCGCTGTCTCGTCCGGGAATGAAAGGTGATCGATGGTTATTTCCAATGTGTAATTGTGTCCGTAGATTTTACCGTCACGCGCAAAGCTGGCGCTGAATGAAAAAGATTTGGTGAGTGTGGCTACTGACCAACGCAGAAGACTCACGGATTGGTTTTACGGCCGGCGATCAGGTTCATGAATTCCATGCGGGTGCCGCGGTCGTTTCGAAAAACACCGAGCATGGAGCTGGTAACGCAAGTGGCGTTTTGTTTTTCAACGCCGCGCATGGCCATGCAAAGATGAAGCGCTTCGATGATCACCGCCACTCCCAGCGGATCCAGCGCCTCTTTGAGGCAATTGGCGATTTGAGACGTCAATCGCTCCTGAACTTGAAGCCGTCTGGCAAAAATATCGACAATGCGCGGGATTTTGCTGAGACCCACAATCTTGCCGTTGGGGATGTAGGCAATATGGCATTTGCCGTAAAAAGGCAGCAAGTGGTGTTCGCAGAGACTAAAAAGATCGATGTCTTTCATGATCACCATCTGATCGTATTCTTCATTAAAAACAGCCGCGTTAATGACGGCCCGCACATCCTGATTATAGCCGCGCGTCAAATAACGGTAGCTTTCTTCCACCCGCCGAGGCGTGCGCTTCAAACCCTGGCGCGAGGGGTCCTCCCCCAGCTCCATCAGCAGTTTTTTGGTTAATGCTTCAATAGACGGTTTTTTCATAAGAGAGCCATTATAAAAGAAAAAACCCGCCCCTTCAATCAAGAAGGGGCGGGGTGATTTCTCCGCTAAAACGCGGTTATTACTTGGCGCTTTCCTTGATAAGCGGTTCCTTTTTGGGGATCCAGAATGTCAAGAGGTTGATGGCGCCGGCGCCGAGCTGATGCACGGCCTTCCGAGTGCCCACCACGCCGCCAACCGCCACGCCCAGCGCTTGTTCGCCGGCATTGCGGCCCTTGGACGCTTCCGCGTGGATATCATCCATCATGGCCGCCGGACGGCTGTTGACGCTATTGATTCCCGAAGTCACATTGCTCTTGGTGGTGTCCAAAAGCTCTTCCGCTTGAGCGGAAACGCCCATGGCCAATGCCAAGCCGAACACGAGCAAAGCAGATGTCAATTTCTTCACTGTCTCACTCCTCCATTTATGTTAGGATGCCACTTGCTTGATAAAGTTACCATATTTTTATAATTAATGCAACATTTTTTAATAAATCCTAGCGGAAATTAACAAACTGTAGATCCACGTCAAAGTTCATCTGCCTTAAGGCGCTCATGACGGCCTGGAGGTCGTCGATCTTGGGACCTTGCACGCGAACCTGCTCCCCCTGGATTTGGGGTTGAACTTTGATCTTCATATCCCGAATCGCCTTGGATATTTCCTTCGCTTTCTCGGAAGGAATGCCGCTTTGAAGGGTGACCACCTGCTTGATGGAGCCGCCCACCATCCCCGTCTCGATTTTGCCCCATTGCAATGATTTTAAGGAAATATTCCTTTTAACGCATTTGGTTTGAATCATGTCGACAAGCGCTTTTAAACGATATTCATTTTCCGTTTTTAAAGTAATCGTCTTGGCGGTCCTGTCCCAATCCATGGAGCTTTGCGAGCCTTTAAAATCAAACCGCTGGGCCAATTCTTTTTTAGCCTGCTGGACGGCATTGTCCACTTCCTGCAGATTGACCTCTGAAACAATATCAAACGAATGATCTTTGGACAACTTTTCCGATCTCGCTTAAATTGCGCACCACATCCACTCCCTTTTCCTCAAGCACCGCTATTTTTTCCTGCGCGGTGCCGCCGGATCCTGAAATAATCGCGCCCGCGTGCCCCATTCGTTTGCCTTTGGGAGCTGTGATTCCCGCGATGAAAGCCGCCACTTTCTTTTTCATATTTTTTTGGATGAACGCGGCCGCCTCTTCCTCCTGGTTGCCGCCAATTTCGCCGATCAGCAAAATAGACTTGGTTTCCGGATCTTTTTCAAAAAGCTCAAGCGCATCAATAAATCCCGTCCCAATCACCGGGTCTCCGCCGATGCCGATGCAGGTGGATTGCCCGAGGCCCGCGGAGGTGATTTGCCAAACCGCTTCATAGGTCAACGTGCCGCTGCGCGAAATAACGCCGATAGACCCCTTGCGGTGAATGTACCCCGGCATGATGCCGATCTTGCATTCATCGGAGGTGATAATGCCCGGACAGTTGGGGCCGATAATCCTGGCTTTTTTCGCGCGGGCATATTCCACGGCGCGAACCATGTCCAGCGTCGGAATGCCTTCGGTGATGCACACGATGAGCTTAATGCCCGCGTCCACCGCCTCGCGGATCGCCGCCAACGCGAAGGGGGCCGGAACATAGACCATCGAAGCGTCTGCTCCCGTTTTTTCCACGACTTCTTTGACCGTGTTATAAACCGGGATCGTTCCCACAAAGGTTCCGCCTTTGCCGGGTGTCACCCCTCCCACGACCTGTGTGCCATACTGCCGGCATTGAAGCGCGTGAAAACTGCCGGCTTTTCCGGTGATCCCCTGGCAAATGACTTTGGTTTTTTTATGAATGAGAACTGACATGGCTTTTCCGGTATTTTTTGGCTTCGCGGACGGACGCCTCGGCGGCTTCTTGAATCGTTTTGCAGGAAATAATCTGAAGATCGGACTGTTTTAAAAGCGCCCGCCCCTCCTCAACGCGCGTGCCCTCGAGGCGGACAATCAAAGGCACCCGCGGCCGGATTTCGCGCGAAGCCCGCAAAATGCCTTCGGCAATGACATCGCACTTCATGATGCCGCCGAAAATATTCACCAAAATCGCCTCAACGCGCTGGTCCTGTAGGATAATTTTAAAGCCTTCCCGAACCTGGTCGGCGGTGGCGCCGCCGCCGACGTCCAGAAAATTGGCGGGCTCGCCACCCGCAAGCTTGATCATATCCATGGTGGCCATGGCCAGGCCCGCGCCGTTGACCAGGCACCCCACGTTGCCGGTCATCGAAACGTAACTTAAATTAAACTCTTTGGCGCGCGCCTCCCTTTCATCCTCTTCGTCGGGATCTTTCAGCGCCCGCAGATCCTCATGGCGAAAAAGCGCGTTGTCATCAAAAACGATCTTGGCGTCCAGCGCCATGACTTTCTTCAGCGTTGTCATGGCCAGCGGATTGATCTCGCAGATCGAAGCGTCTTTTTCCACAAAAAGCCGCGCCAGATTTTCGGCAATCGCGGCGATTGAGGACGGGATGTGCGCGTTGGAAACGTTTTTCGGCAGTTTGTCCGGACTAAAATGAATTTTATGAATGGCCTGGGGCTTGGTGCGGGCCACTTCCTCGATTTCCATGCCGCCTTCTTTTGAGAAAAGAATGACGGGAGCATTCCTGGCGCGGTCCATCACAATTCCCAGGTAATATTCCTCAACAATGCCGATGTCTTCGGTAAACAACACCGTTTTCACGATCTTGCTCTGCCCTTGGGATTGGCTGGTTGAAAACGGCTTGCCCAGAAATTTTTGGCAAAACGCGACCGCTTCGGCTTCGCTTTTGACGCGCACGACACCTCCCGCCTTGCCGCGGCCACCCATTAACACTTGAACCTTCGCCATGCAGGCGGGGTTGGCCAGTTTCGCGAAAGCGCTGGCGACCTCCTCGAGCTTGGTGACCGCGATGCCGCGCGAAGACGGGATATGGTACCGATTGAATAGTTGCCTAGCCTGGTATTCGTGTATTTTCATGGATTCATTTTTGAAAAAAGAGCTTCCAGCTCCTGAACGCCTTTTTTGACTTTATCCGCCGAAGTCATCAGGGCTTTCTTTTCGGACTGGGCTAGCGGCATTTCCACGATACGCCCAATCCCCTCCGAGCCCAGCTCAGCCGTCACCCCAAAATACAAACCCTTCAAGCCATACTCCCCTTCCAGATAGGCGCAAACCGGAAGCACTTTTCTTTCGTTTTTTAAAATAGCCTGAACCATTTCGCAAACCGAACTGGCTGGGGCGTAAAAAGCGCTGCCGGTTTTTAGAAGCGCCATCACTTCCGCTCCGCCATCGCGGGTGCGTTGTTCGATTTTGGCCAATTCTTCCTGAGGGATCAATTTGTGAACCGGCTGACCTTTTACCAAAGAATGGCTGGAAACCGGAACCATGAGATCCCCATGCCCCCCCAAAACAACCGCCTCCACATCCTTAGGGGTCGCTTCCAGGCGCTCGGCGATGAAAAAACGCATGCGGGCCGCGTCCAAAACACCGGCCATGCCAAACACACGGCTTTTTGGAAAGCCGGTCACTTTTTGCGCCAGATGCGTCATGATGTCCAGCGGATTGGTGACAATGATCAGCTTAGAGGCGGGGGCGAACTTTTTAACGTTGGCGCAAACATCGCGGATGATTTTTGCGTTCATTCCCAATAGATCTTCGCGGCTCATCCCCGGCTTGCGCGGAAGGCCTGCCGTCACCACAACAATCTCGGCCCCCCGAATATCCTCATAAGAATTAGTGCCGATAATTCTTTTATCATGGCCTTCGATGGGCGCGGCCTCCATCAAATCAAGCGCCTTACCCTGCGGCATTCCCTCCACCACATCAAAAAGCACGACGTCCGATAAGCCTTTTTCCAGAATCCGCTGGGCAGCGGTCGCTCCCACCTGCCCCGCGCCGATGATGGCGATAAAGGGCTTTCTTACCTTGAGCGGCTGAGTCATGGCAACACCTTTCCGAGAGCGTCGCTAACCCGCTTCGCTTCCGCTCGCCCGGCCACTTTTTCCATCAATCCCTTCATGACACGGCCAAAGTCTTTTTTGGAAGATGCGCCGGCGGCCTTGATTTCAGCGGTCACGAGCGTCTGAAGCTCCGCATCGGATAACTGCTTTGGCAAATAGGCCTCCAGCACGGCCAGCTCCGCTTTTTCTTTTTCAGCCAATTCCCGGCGGCCGCCTTTTTCAAACTGATCGATAGACTCGCGGCGCTGCTTGATTTGTTTCTGGATGAGCAGCTGAACATCCGCGTCCGAAAGCGTATCGGACTTTTTTTCAATGGCAATGTATTTGAGCGCGGATTTCAGGAACCGTATGGTGGAAAGTCTGGCGGCGTCTTTGGCCGCCATGGCCTGTTTCAAATCAGAATCGATCTTTTCCTGAAGGGACATAAAAACTCCTAAAGAGGGGTGAAATAAAAAAAGGGGTTGTGGTTGGCACCACAACCCCCTTTTAAAACGCTTGCTGCTTAAGCTGTCGCCGGTGCCGTGTCTGGCGCGTCTTCTTTGGCGGCTTCAACCGGGATCTGAACAGTCTCAGCGGCTGCTTGTCCTAAGGTTTCAGCGGCGCCCACAACGGGCTGGACCACGGCCTGAGGAACTTCGCCTTCCGACAAATGCTCACCGGAATCAGACAAAACTTTTTCGCCCACGTTGGAAACCGTGTTCGCTGTCATTTCGCCTGTTTCTTGCGTGGCTTTGACCGGATAGTTAAAAAGCCTTCTGAAAAAACCAGTAACGCTGTTTTCGGACTTGGATTCGGCTGCAAAAGCGGGAGAGACAGCGACAAAAGATAAAAGCGAGAACAGTAAAACCAAACGACCCTTCTTTAAAAAATTGCGCATTCAACAATCCTCCTGTAATTTCCGACATTATAGGAACAGCTCATCAGAGAGTCAAGAAAAATACATAAATTTCACCAACCCATCTCTCAGCCAATCCTGTTTACCCTAGCCTATCCCGCCCCTGGCACTTTTAAGCCAAAACACCCCCGACCCCAAAGTGAAGGCCCGGTTGCGGTGACGAAGCCCGTATCGTCTATCGGTTGCGTCTTTCGTCAAAGAGTTTGACGTTACCGTCACCGCATACCGATACGGGCTTCGTTACCGCCAGACGCAACCGTTCCCCAAAGCGCGTCCGCCAGACAGAATACTTTGCCGGAGCAAACTAGCGATTGAATTCACTGCGAAGTGAAGTTAAACGAAGAGCTCGTACGTGGAGGTGGTTCGTGGGTCGGTGTTGGTAATGAGGATGTAAATTTTTTCGAGGTCTTGTGGGGCTAGTCCCTTTTCCCGCAAAAAAGACTCAACCGCCAGATAACAGGACTGCGCGGAGGCAATCGCCGATAGTTTTTTGACCAGCCGCGCGCCGCCCCTGGTCACGCCAATCATCTGAACTTGAAGTTCGGAGCTGCCGGCCAAATGGAGGACACCCAATTTAAAGCCCGGCTCGATTGCGCCTATTTCGATTTCATAAAAATCGGTCGCCCATCCGGACACATCGGCCGCCAGCGTATTGTCTCCGGCCACATGGGGCTCGCCATAATGCGCGGCCGCTTTGTCCCATTGCCCGATCCAGTCCACCGCGCAGGTTTTTCCCAGAAAACTTTCGCCGCCATGCCCGTCCTTAATGAAAAAGTTCCCCTCCTGGTAAAGAAGCCGCGTCTGCGCGACTTCTTTTAAATAAACGGTTTCCTCCTTCAAACCAAAATCCTTCAGCAAAATAGCCAGCGCGTATTCCCCCAACAGCTCATTAAAGGAAACACCGGTGGCCGCCTCCAGCGCTTTTTTAAAATCCTGATTCTCGGCCAATCGGAAATCACGCCCCAGCTTTTCAATCACCGCCATCCCATAACGGCAATCGATAAACCTCCAAAAAAGAGCGTTCTCATAACGCAAGTCCGTAAAGGCCTGATCGGGATAGCGCATGAAAAAATTGCTCCCGCCGCGCGAGAAACGGATCTTATCCGGCAGCGTCTGTTTGAAGCCCTGCGAATAAAAATCATGCCTCGCGCCGGCGAATGTTTCAAAATAGCGGGCCAACCCCTCCACATACCAATCCACCTTTTTGGAAGCGTTCGAAGAACCCTCGCCGTCTTTATCCAGATTTTTATTGTAATAGAATAAAATCACATGCAGCATCTCATGGATCAGCGTGCCTCGCAAATCCACCTTCCAATTCCGATCTCCCAAAACCGAAGGATTCATGGCATCCCAACTTTTGATAAACTCGTGATAATTGGCCGGCAATAAAATGGCCGCTTGATAAGCGTGGGAACCGGCGTTGACCGTGTCAAAACAAGGCGCGTCCTTGAAAGACTCGGCCGTGAAACCGGCCGCCGAAGCCCCTTTTTGCGGCCCGAGATAAATATCGACGGTTTTGTCCGGATCGTAAGCGTAGTCCTTATTGGGGTCGGCGATCGCATACCCCGGCGTCCGAAAACCGTAAAAATCAGTGATGGTTTGATAGGCGTTAACCGCGGCATCCAACACGTCCCTGGCAAAAGCGTTTTTTTCTTCCAAAAAGTGCACTTGAATGGTCACTCCGTCCCGGAAGGTGTATTGGATGCTTTTAGTGGCAGCGTCCTCCACCTGCCCATAGACACTGCCTGCCAGGAGAAGCCATCCCGCCATCATGAATGTTAATGTTT
>JACQQX010000064.1 GCA_016206805.1 Candidatus Omnitrophota bacterium | reverse complement strand
GTCCTGTCTTGGGGCGTTGACAGCGCGCGTGGCCCGGTATCGCCGAAGGCGATCCATGCGTGCTGTCATCGAGCGTCATTTCCGGTGGGAAATGGCGCGTCCCCAAGACAGGACATCCAGCCGGAGTACACGGGCGATTGAATTCACTTCGTTCTACATGTGCTTGATGGTCAGGTTGTTTTAAAATTTAGTACGGTATTTATTTTTTGAACTTTGATGTCGGGTAGGTGTAGGAGGCCATGTTTTGTTGGTGAAGAAGCCATTGCTAGGATGGATAAAATGTGCGAGTGGGAGATTTTTTTTAGGTCGCCTTTTGCTTTTAAGAGGGATTGGAAAATAGTTTCTCGTTGGAGGGCAGGATGCATCTTTAGTAATTCCTTGATTGAGATTTTTGTCCCGCGCGAAGACCGGAGCTTGGCTTCTTTTTCCAGATAGTCGGCGGCCAGGGCGCTGGACTCGGCAAGCTGGGCCAGGGACTCCTGGATATTCCGGTCAAAGTGTTTTTCGATTTGCGGAATGAGCCAGCCGCGCACGCGGTTTCTGGCGAAGTCGGGGTTTTTATTGGTCTTGTCCGCGCAGAAGCCGATTGTATTTTGCTTTAAGAAAGAGAGAATATCTTTTTTTCTGGTTTCCAGAAAAGGCCGGATGATTTGAAAGCGCCCCTCTTTTCTTTTTGCCGGGATCGCGGCAAGGCCCCTTAGGCCCGTTCCCCGGAGAATCCGGAGCAGCACCGTCTCAGCCTGGTCGTCCAGCGTGTGGGCCGTGGCAATTTTGCGGCGGCGCGTTCGGGCGGCCACTTCGGTAAAAAACCGGTAGCGCTCGATGCGTCCCGCTTCTTCAATGGACCGCCCCATACGGCTTGCCACACGGCGGACATCGATGGTTTTAGAATAAAATGGGATATGAAGCCGCCGGGCCAGATTTTCCGAAAAGATCTGATGGCGTTTGCCTTCTTTTTTAATCAGACCGTGATTCATATGGGCGCAGACAAGCCGCAATTGATAGTTCCCGGCCAGCAGAGAAAGAAGAATGGCGAGGGCAGTGGAGTCCGGTCCTCCCGAAAGACCAATAACAACGCCGTCACCCTTTTGGATTAAGGAGTGACGGCGGTTGGTTTTTAAAACGTTATCGAGAAGCTTTTTTGCTTTAATAAACGAAAATGTAAGTGGCTTTGTTGGAAGCCGGGTCGTACTCCACGTCCACTTCGGTGCCGGAAGTGAGGGATTTGAGATCCCTGTCTTTTTCGCCGTCCGTGATGTCCGTGGTTTCATCGAGAGTGACCGTTAATGTTTTTTCCTGGGCGCCCGCTTCGGTTTCGCCGTAGAGCTTGATGGTGATGGATTTGGCGGCTTCGTCCAGCGCGCTGACTTCACCCGATACAAATTCCAGATTTTCAGCCGGCACAGGCTCAGCGACGGAATCCGCCGGCGCGGCCTCTGCCGCGACGACAGGGGCCTCTGCCGGAGCCGCGGTTTCTGCCACGGGAGCCGCTTCCACCGGCGCGGGTGTTGCGGTTGTTTCAACCGGAACGGCTTCTGACGCGACCGGCGCGGCGGCCTCTTCCGCCCAAGCGGAACCCGCGGAAATGAATAATGCCGTTAAAGCCAACACGTAAAGTTTCTTCATCTTTTCAGTTCCCCTCCTGAAAAAGTTGATTAATTTTAAATAAGTATACCATGACTTTCTTCAATGTCAAACGTTGCGTTAAGCCGTTGCGTTAGGCCTTGCCAAGCCTAATCAATCAGTTTAATCTTTGAAAATTTGGCTATGATCAGGAAATCCCTATCGCGGTGTAGTAAAGGCACATCGTGCGTGACCGCGCAGGCGGCGATGAGACAGTCAACAGTGTTTCGGATCGTATGACCGTTTTTCTTGGCGCGACGGTAAATATCGGCGGCGAGCCCATAGGCTTCATTCGGCATGGGAAGGAGAATCAGCGCCTCCAACATCGACTTGACCTGACGGTAATCCCCATCCGACACGATCCCCTGCAGGACTTCTGTGAAAATAATGCCGGAGACGCACAAGTCCTTGTTTTGGGAAAGCGCTTCGCGGAGCTTGTCCGTTTGCACGTTTTGTGATTTTCTGAAATAATCGATCCAAACGCTTGAATCCACCAGGATCAACGGAATCTTCCCCGGCGCATCCGGGACAAATCCCCCTCCCAACGGACGCGGCCCTCCAGCTTCAAAAGGCCCCTTTGCCGGTGATGCCTCACAACCTCTTTCAGGGCGTAGTCCACCACCGCCCGCATGGTTTTAAGGCCCGTGAGGTGTTTGGCTTTTCCGACGAGCGATTCATCCAGCAGGATATTGGTTCGCGTCATGGCGTCCCCTCCATTTCTCAATGTGTATAATATCATATTTTATGTGTATAGTCAAATGCCATTTTAACTTCACTCGGGGTTTTCAAAGCCGTCTCAGCGCTTCTTGGTACACTTCCTCATTGCGGCGCATCCCAACGGCCAGAATGAAGACCTTGCGTTCATGTCGGTCGACCCTGTAAATAACACGATAGTCATCCAAAACCATCAGTTTCCGGTAATGAGACAGCTTTTTTCTCAACGGCTCCCCGACCTGATCCGGCTGGAAGGAAAAGGCTTGGATGCACTTTTCCTTGATCTTGCCCTTGATTGTGGCGTCAAAACGCCGGCTATCTTCCTCTACAACCTTTTTATGAAGAATGATCTTATAGCGCGCCGGACTTACCACTTTTCAATGGGAACAAAATCTTTGTTTTTGGCGGAGCGGTCCCGTTTCATGGCGAGCGTGCCCAGAATATAATCTTCGGCCAGCTCCCTGGCCTCTTCCTCAAGCGCGTACCGTTTGTAATCGACGATAACCGCCACCGGCTTGTTGTGCTTTTCAAGGATGACATCATGGCCCTTGAGCTGTTTTAAGATGGCTTCCGACCGGGTTCGGAGCTCGCTCAACCCCGCGATCGTCATTTCCTTTTTTACGGTGATCATGCGGCCTATCCTCCCATGAAAGAAGTATACACGAGAGCTATAAAATAGTCAATATTTTAATCCAAATTATGTAACGAATTATGTATTAATTATTGGCCGTCATTCCCGCGACTTGTTCCGAGTCCCGTTGAATGACGGGACGAGGAATCTTGTCTTACGCCGCCATCCTGGCGATGCGGAGAAGGGCGAGCCTGGCGCCGAGATCAACGGGTCGGGGAATATATCCCTGAAGCCGGTAGCGAAACATAACCTGTTGGGAAGCCCTGTGGGTGATGATATCGGAATATTCTTCAGGAGAGACGGGCTCCTCCTCCGTGAAAAGGTTATAAATGGCAAGGTTTTGCTCGGTGACTTGGGCCGCCGCATAATTTTTAAGATCGATTTGTCCTGTTTTTTCATTTCTGGGCAGGGAGCGCGCGGTGACGATGCCAACGCTCGCAAGACCGTGGGCATTGCCGGCATATCCCACCTGGACTTTGCCCGTGGGAAGTGTCGCAATGCCATCGGACAGAATGGGCGGATTCTTTTCCTCGGTGTCAACAAAGACAAGCGACCCTCTTTCTGGGGCATCGATAAGCCTGATAAAATCGGAATATGGCTGGATTATTCTTTCAAGCACGGCCTGTCTTTGATTATCCAAGGATCCGTACCATGAAAAAGTGACGTTCCGGCCGTATCGGGCCTTACGGTGTTCCGCCCAGCGTCTGACCGTGAGCTCAGCCTCTATTTCAAGGTCTTCCCCAGAAAGAAGATTTAGCGCCGTAACCGGAAACGCGATGTGCGCCGGGGCGTTATTGGAAACGGTGTTTAAAGAATCGATAATGCCATTGTGGGATATTTCCATGGCGCTGAGAACCCCTTGGACGGCCTGCGCCCTGAATTCGATAGGCCCGCTCTGCCGCCGAATCAGATCTATTTCCTCTCCTGAAACAGCAATGATGATCTTAGATCCCCCACTTAGATCATTTAAGACCAAAGATAGCCCTTGGCTATCGGCTCGTGGCTGCGCGATCAATAATTTTCTGAGTTGAATCGGCAAAAGCTTTTGGGCCAAGAAATCGGTCTTCTGCGCGTCATAAAGCGCAACGGTGAGGATCTTGAGATTTTTTTGTTCTTCAGGCGTGAATTCGAGCGCTGCAGGGGCGCTGATGGCGCCCGTGTTCCTACGCGAATCAACCGATCGCCTGCCCCCTCGTTCCCTCGCCCTCCCCGCCAACCTCGCCGGCGCGGCGAAACGAACAAGCGTGGGGTCTGCCACGGGGTCTGGCTCCGCCGGCGCAACACCAACGTTGCCTTCAAAATACCGGCTACCGCCGAAGGTGCCTGACCCCGCTCGTACCCCCTCCCTCACCCTCCCCGCCAACCTCGCCGGCGCGGTGGATTGGCGCAGGATAGCAGATTGCGATATATCCTCCGTCATTGTTCCGGCGGGAAGTGACAGAGCCAAAAGAATCGCCTGACGAATCGAGTTTATATCATGTTTCGGCGCAGGAATGACGCGAAGCGCCTCTTTATTCAATCCCAATTCGTGGTCACGGGACAAAGCTTTGAGGACTTCTCGCCAATTTTGATCACCAACCCTTGATTCCGACTGGGGAATAAAAGAATAAACAGTTTCCACCCCTCTTTTTTTGACATTGCGCACATGGACATCTATCGTAACGCCGGGCGACTCACTTATCGAAATTTTATAAAGCAGCCCTGTCTTGGTTTGGTAATCTTCAAGCGGCTCAAGGGATTCCTGGGCTCGGTGTAACCGCTCTTTGGCATCATGGTATGCACTAAAATATCCCGCAATTTCTTTACGAAACGAGCCTTTGTTTTCACCTGTATCAAACCGAATCTCTTTGTTTGCCTCCTGGACAGCGGCTTGACCGTTTTTGACCTCTTCTTGCAAGGCTTTTATTCTGTCGGACATTTCCTCAACTAGCAGCGACCGGAATTCGTTGTTCTGGGAGATGAACGGCGTAAGGTCTTCCGATTCGTCCAGGTCTTCCTGCTCTATTTCGCTGATGAGATACTGTACTATTGCTCTTTTGTTTCTGAGAAGGTGATAAGTAAAACGGTTTTGATTGGCCGAAGGATCTTGTAACAGAGTCCAATGCTCAATCACCCTTTGAGAAACAGTCAACCCATCGCTAAAGGGCGTTGCCATCGGAGTATAAGCCCCATGTCCCCACCTGGGGCGGGCAAGAGACAATGCGAGCAGATAATAGCGAAAAGACCGATCGTCTCCGCCCCAGTTCAACTTTTCTTTAAATAAGTTAACACGTGAGGCAAATCCCCTGGCTCCCTCAGCGTCTGGATCGGGTGACAAAATACCTACCATCAAGATGTAGATTTCTTCGGCATCGCCTTTCAATCTTTCTTCCGCAGCAATAACCTGCTCCAGCGTCATCGCCTCAATGGCGCTCAACCGCGCTCCGGCGCCGCGTGTGGGGTTATTTCCATTCGGTTGTTGCGCAAGTTTAGCCTCAATATCTCTAACACTTTCTTCGTCAACATAACCCATAAAATACAACAGGGTCCCTTGAACTAAGCGTAGAATCCACGTCCAGAAAGATCTTGCCGCCCCCGCTCTTGGGGCCACAGAAGCCGCGGAAGCTGTGCTGGCCGAACCGGCCAATAGCTGTTCCGATGGGCCCAATGAGGCACGTGCCCCCTCTTCCATTTTTTCAACCAATTGAGGATTTGCAAAACCAGTCGAGGGCTCACTTGCCAACCTCGCCGGCGCCTTTACGGACATGCCTGCGGCAATGATATTCATGCCGCTTCTAAGCAGGCTGGGCACAGCGCTCTTTTTTATTTCGCCTGTGAGAATGATTCTAAGATTAGGATACTTCCTATGAATTTTCTTAACGCCTTCTAAAACGCCTTCTAAGCCGGATGCCGGGGGCGTAAAGACATATTCAATCACTGCTCCTTCACCCAACAGTCGGACGGCTTGCCCGGCTTCTTCCGCGTTGCCGACTCCAGGGATTGCCAGCACACCCTCCCTTTCAGCTTGCCGGATCACGTCTTTGTTCAGGCCAGGCGAAACTAGGATGGAGGCCCCGGCGCGGACCGCCGTGGCGGCTTGGTAATCGTTCTTCACGGATCCGGCGGCGATAGTCAGAAGATTGGGATGAGCTTTCCTCAAAGCGCTTATCGTCGCAAGCACTTTGTCATCATCTTCGCCGAAAGTGATTTCCGGGATGAATCCATTTTTGATGGCATATTCCGCGGCCGACAAAGCATCCTCCACGCTGGGAACAGCGATGACGGCCATTTTCCCCTTCTTCCGGATTTCTTCTAGGGCCCGTGTGGTTACCGATTGCTTCGTGGACTCCAAAGTATTGATAATAGAAGGCGCTGTGGCTGAGCCGTTCTTTTTTAATAATTGAACGATCTCCGTTAGCACATTAGACTCTGTTCTGGGGTCGCTTCTTAAAAATTGTACGATAGGTGAACCTCGTCCCTGTATCCGTGCCGGCAGTTGGTGAATTTGTCTATAAATAAGCCGCTCATCAATCATCACTCTTATCTGATACCAGCGGTTTCCGTTTTCCCGTGCGCTATCCGATTGAGAAACGTTGTTAACGATGACCCGAATTTGCACCCCTTTAATAACGAACGTTTCTTCCGCCAGCCGCGCGGCGTCGTTTGAGCGGTTGGGTGTGCCTTCCGCCAGCCTTGCAACGGCGAGAGGTCTATTTTCTGACTCGAGTTTATCTTTACGCGCTCTGTTTAATCGGTTGAGGATTTCCTTCGCCCAGGCGCGAGTCGGAGTGGGCGTTTCGCTGTCATATAAAATATTCTCAAGATCAGCCCTGGCCGGTTCGCCGATCCGGGAGAGGGATTCTCCTATGGTCTCACGAAGCGAATCCTCGGCAAGGCCTTTCGAAATTAAAACCCGAACAATATCCTGTCTTCTAATGACCGGGCCACCACTATCATGAAAAACATCATGCGCGCCGCAGAAACCGAGGACTTCAGCGGCTGCTTCTCGTAGGGACAGTTGTAAGGCGCCGTTCTCCAATGTAATAACCAACCGCTTAACAGTAACACCCATCGAGTCGTCATTAAAAAGAAGGCGCTGAGATAACTTGGAATAGGCCAGTATGGAATCAGCTTCAAGACCCGCTTCGGTATCTGTGTCATTCAAAATACCTTCCAAGGCTCCGAGGGCTTGACTAGAACCTATTTCTCCGAGGACGACTGCGGCCACTTTGCGAAGTCTGAGATCGTCATTTTCTTCTAATAAAATAT
>JACQQX010000062.1 GCA_016206805.1 Candidatus Omnitrophota bacterium | reverse complement strand
ATATTATAAGCCTCTTTTTTTGGACCCTCCCAAAATCGTGCCCGTAGCTCAATTGGATAGAGCGTCTGACTACGGATCAGAAGGCTGCAGGTTCAACTCCTGCCGGGCACATTTATAAGGGTTCTTTTTTAGGAGGATTAATGACGAATGTTTTTTCTCTGATAGTCGGAAGTGTTGCGGGTGGCGTGTCTCGTTACTATCTTGGCGGATGGGTTCAGCGCATTTCCGGAAGTGCGTTTCCTTATGGCACGCTTATCGTGAATCTGACCGGTTGTCTTTTGGTGGGGTTTATCGCTTCCACTGCTGGCGTTCGGTTTCCGCTGAATGCTTCGGCTAGAGTTTTCTTGATCTCAGGCTTTTTCGGCGCCTTCACCACTTTTTCCGCCTTTATGATAGAGACTGATTTTCTGCTGAGAGGCGGCCATGGGTGGGCAACGTTATTGAATATTTTTCTCAGCATCGTTGGAGGATTCGCCTTATTTCGTTTGGGGGCTTTTCTTGGTAAAATCGCATGATGATATTGGGGGACTATCGCTATGTTTAACAAAACCATCCTGGTTGTCGAAAACGATCCGGCAGAAGCGGAAAAAATCCTGAGCTTTTTCAAGATGTTCAACTTTCGCAATAAGATTGATATCGTGGCAAGCAAGGGAGATGCGCTGGAGTATATTTTTGAAATCGGAAAATACAAGGACCGCAAAAACCATGAAACCCCAGGCCTCATTTTTCTCGATCTTCTGACGAATAAGACAAAGGATCTCAAGCTTTTGAAGCCTCTCCAGGTTTATCTGCGCACCGAACGGATACCTATCGTCATCCTGACTTCATCGGCTGAACAAGAAAAAGAAGCGGGTGAGTACGGGATCGAAGTGCTTGGGTTTGTCCGTAAACCGCTCGACTTCACCCATTTTGTCGAAGCGATCCAGCGTATCGGCCTGAAGTCCGTTCAGGACGTGAAGGACCAAAAATAAAAAACCAGCCCTTAGCGCACGGCGAAGCCATGTTTTTGCCGAAGCTATTCACGACTTTAAAAAATTATTCCCGGAAGGATTTTTTTTCGGATCTCACCGCCGGAGTGATCGTCGGGGTTGTCGCGCTGCCCTTGGCGATCGCGTTTGGCATCGCCTCGGGAGTGTCACCGGAAAAAGGGCTCGTCACGGCGGTTGTCGCCGGATTTTTGATTTCCGCCCTTGGGGGAAGCCGGGTTCAGATCGGGGGACCCACCGGCGCTTTCGTCGTCATTGTGTACGGGATTGTGCAAAAGTACGGCGTCGACGGCCTGACGATCGCTACACTGATGGCCGGCGTCATTCTCATCCTATTCGGTCTGGCGCAATTCGGGCAAGTCATCAAATTTATTTCGCGCTCGGTCGTAGTGGGTTTCACCAGCGGCATCGCGGTCATTATTTTTTCCTCCCAGGTTAAAGATTTTCTGGGACTTCAAATCGAGAAAGTACCCTCCGAGTTTCTATTGAAATGGCGCGTTTATTTTGAATCCATTCATACGGGAAACCTTTATCCATTGGTGACAGCTGCCGGGACGATAGCGGTTATCATGCTATGGCCTAGACTAGCGGGAAAGGTTTCCACAAAAATACCCGGTTCATTGATCGCCATCGTTTTATTTTCAGCCATGCCGGCGTTCTTCCATTGGCCGGTCGAGACCATCGGCAGTCGTTTTGGAGACCTGCCGCACTCCCTTCCCATACCGAAGCTGCCACCCTTCGATCTTCAGGTGATCCAGCAAATGATAAAACCCGCTTTCACCATTGCCTTGCTCGGATCCATCGAGTCTTTGTTGTCCGCGGTAGTGGCCGACGGCATGATCGGCAGCAAACATCGTTCGAATGTGGAGCTGGTCGGGCAGGGGATTGCCAATATTGCCTCAAGCCTGTTTGGCGGCATTCCGGCGACCGGGGCAATCGCGCGGACGGCGACCAATATCAAAAACGGTGGGCGGACGCCGGTTGCGGGAATTATCCATTCCATCACGCTACTTCTTATTTTATTCCTCTTCGCACCTTGGGCGAAACTGATTCCGTTAGCCTGTTTGGCGGGGATCCTCGTCGTCGTCGCTTACCATATGAGCGAGTGGCGTTCCTTCGCGGCGCTTTTAAAAGGGCCGCGGACCGATGTGATTGTGCTTGTCAGCACTTTTTTGCTGACGGTGGTGATTGATTTGACGGTCGCCATTGAAGTAGGGATAGTTCTGTCGGCATTTCTTTTCATGTACCGCATGTCCACCGCCACTCAGGTGAGATCGGAAGATCAGAATGGACAGGAAGATGAGATCTTGCCGAAACTTCCGGAGGGCATCCAGATGTATGATGTGCGGGGGCCTTTATTTTTCGGTGTGGCCCAGGAGTTCGAAGAAACCATGCGGATTATCGCCAAAAAACCAAAAGTTCAGATCCTTCGATTGACCCATGTTCCGGTGGTCGACGCGACCGGCCTTCACGTTTTGAAATCGCTTTTTGAGGATTGTCAAAAAAGAAATACCCGGCTTATCCTGACGGGCGCCAACCGGCAGCTGCTGGAAGAATTTGAGCGGTCGGGGCTTGATAGGGGTATTGGGAAGGAAAATATTACCCGGAATCTCCATCAGGCCATTGAACGGGCTAAAAGTCTTATAGTTATTCCGGCCGAAAACAGGGGCTAAATGCCGGTCCCTATGAGATAATGCGCTATGATAAAATCCGACGCGGACGAAGTTTTGCAGAATATGGATGATTTTGTCCGCCAGCAGCTTGTCTTTTTGAAGCCTGTGGCGGACTCCTGGCAACCTCAAGATCTTCTTCCCGATATGACCTCCGCGGATTGGCGTGACAACGTGCATGCGTTGCGCGACCGTTCCGCCGGCATGTCCGATGAGGCGCTGGTGGTTTTAGTGGGAAATCTTGTCACCGAAGAAGCCCTGCCTTCTTACCAGACCTGGCTGAACCGGGTTAAGGAGATCAGCGATCAAACCGGCGCGGATGACACGCCTTGGGCCCTCTGGACACGCGGTTGGACCGCCGAGGAAAACCGCCACGGCGATGTGTTGAATAAATATCTTTATTTGAGCGGCCGGGTGGACATGCGCGCGGTTGAGATCACCATCCAGCACTTGATTCGCAACGGTTTTGATTTAAAGTCCGACAACGACCCTTACAAGTCACTGGTGTACGCCTCATTTCAAGAGCGCGCGACAAAAATTTCTCATGCCAATACCGGTAAGCTCGCTGAAAAATGTGGGGATGTGGTGTTGGGACGGATTTGCGCGACCATTGCCGGTGACGAAGCCCGGCATGAGGAGGCGTACAAACGATTTTTTGGGGAAGTGCTGCGCGTGGACGCCGCGCGGGCAGTGATCGCGTTCGCGTTTATGATGCGTCAGAAAATCGCGATGCCCGCTCGGCTCATGTCCGACGGCACCGACCGCGATATCTTTGCCCAGTTTGCCGTTGTTGCCCAAAAAAGCGGTGTTTACACCACACGCGATTATGCCGCCGTGATTGAACATTTGGTGGATCAGTGGAAAATAGGTTTGATTAAGGGACTTACCGGTGAGGCCGCCGCCGCGCAGGATTATCTATGCGGTTTGTCGGAGCATTATTTAAGCAAAGCGGACCGTATCGAAGAGGTCTTGGCTCAATTCCCACAAGAACCCTTCCGCTGGATATTTGATCGTTCAGCTTAAGCCTGCCAGATTTTTTGTTCGTACTCGCCGACCATGCGGTCCGTGTTGAAGAAGCTTCCTTGGGCGATGGCATGGATCATTTTGGTGATCCAGTCTGAGTTGAGGTTGAGGCCGTCTTCGCGGTTGGTGTCGTAGTAGAGTGTGATGATATTTTCCAGCATCCCGTAAAGATTGGCGGCGTCTTCTTTGAGGCGCAGGTTTCTCTCATCGCCGATGTCCGTCCCGTGATGTTCCCATCCGAAAATCCAACCCACGTTTTTATCCGCCGCCTCAACCACCCAGCCGTCGAGTGTGGAAAGTTGCAGCACGCCGTTTAAAATCGCCTTCATCCCGCTAGTGCCCGATGCCTCAAAAGGCGGGAGGGGATTGTTGAGCCAGACATCCACGCTTGAAGAAAGCAGTTTGCCGAAGTAAGTGTCGTAGTTTTCCAGCATCAGCACGCGTATCCAGTCGCGGTGTTTTTCAAGTCCGTCGATGGTGGAAAGCATTTCATTCACATGCGTGAAGCCCAGGTCGTCCTTAGGATGCGCTTTGCCCGCGAAAATGATTTGGATGGGGCCGATGCGTTTGGCCAGATCCAGGATGCGTTCCACGTCCTGCAGGATAAGGCTCGGACGCTTGTAAGCGGCGATCCGGCGCGCCCAGGCGATCGTGAAAACATCGTCGCGAATCTGCCAGCCCTTCAAAGTTTTGCAGAGATTTTTCTTATTGGCCTGATGGGCTTCCCAAAGTCCTTTACGAAACTCGGGGTTATCTTTCAGATTTAAGACATTATTTAAAAGGGCAGGCGACTTTCTCCAGTCACCGATTTCCTGGAAACGATCCAATAGCGCTTTAACGGGCTCCGAAATCCAGGTGTGCGTGTGGACACCATTGGTAATGGACTGGATTTTGTCTTTGTATTGCGGAAATTGAAGCCGCGTGACTTCTCCGTGTTTCATGGCGACCGCGTTCACGTGCTGCGCGGTAGTCATCGCCAGCTCCGTCAGATTAATCAAATCCGAATGTCCTGAGTCTTGGCCATATTTCTTTAAAAGTGTGAAAGCCTCGTCCTGGAGAATTTCCTGAAGCGCTTTTTTGGGAAAACGGTCGTGACCCGCGGCCACAGGCGTGTGACAAGTGTAAGCGAAGCGGCCTTTGGGATTTTCCAGGAAGGCGAGTGCGGCATGGCCTTCATTCAGATGATAAATATCGATCGGATAGCCGAGCTTTTGAAAAGCTTTCATTCCGCCGATGCCTAAAATGACGCGTTGGAGGATTTTCCACTCGGCATTGTCGCTGCGGTAGAGCTGATCGGTGAGTTTGCGGGCAAATTCAGAATTTTGTTCGACGTTAGAGTCTAAAAGAATCAGCGGGACAACATGTTTTTTGTCGTAGCTCCAGACATCAAACTTCCAAAGTTTCAGGTGAATCGTTTCTTTTTTGAGCGGGATCTCGACGCGGGGTTCTAATTCCACAAGGCCGGGATAGGAACAGGGGTCCCAATTGGTTTCTTCGGGGACTTGCCCGTCCTTGAACCAAAAATTCTGTTTGAAGTAGCCTTTATTCCACAAAATCCCCACGGCAGCCAATGAAACGCCGCGGTCGGCCGCACTTTTCAGCGTGTCGCCGGCCAGAACACCCAGCCCGCCGCTAAAAATCGGCAAATCCAGCATGTGGCCGGCGTTCACCGAAAGATAATAGTCTATCGCGCGCAGATTGGAGAAGACGTGATGCTCAGCGGAGAAGTTGCTGGGGCTGATGGGCTTGTCGCTTTGGGGGACATTGTAGGTATTGGTCGAGAGGCCGTACTCCATTGAAAAATAGCCGATCATATTTTGATTCATAGACGGTGATTATACCATATGCTAAATTAGCCCGATAATGCTGAACCAAAAAGAGCTCGATAAACACTACATGCGGCAGGCGATCAAGGAAGCGGAAAAGGCTTTCGAGAAGGGCGATGTGCCGGTGGGCACGCTGGTGGTATTTGAAAATAAAATCATCGGCCGGGCGCATAATCAGACCAAACTTTTGAATGACGCTACCGCGCATGCCGAGATGATCGCGTTGACCCAGGCTTGTGAGACGCTGTCCAGCGAGCGTTTACCCGGCGCGACGGTGTATGTTACACTTGAGCCCTGCCCGATGTGCGTTGGCGCCATGATTCTGGCCCGGATTGACCGGCTGGTGTTTGGCGCGCGTGAGCCCAAAACCGGCGCCTGCGGTTCGATCGTCCACCTCTTGGCGGAAGGCAAATGGAATCACACGTTCAGAATCGAAGAAGGCCTGCTGGAATTCGAATCAGCCGCCCTTCTGGAAGAATTCTTTAAACAAAGAAGGCCTCAACGGTAAATTCGAATATCGAATATCGAAATCCGAAGGAAGCTCGAAAATTAAAATGATCGAGACGAAAAGTCCGAAAATATACGATCTTGAAGAAAGAACCCTGAAATTTGCCAAGCAAGTTAGAAACTATGTCGGAAGATTTTCTAAAACTATAGCAAGTATTGAAGATGGAAAGCAGCTTATTCGATCGTCCGGTTCAATTGGCGCAAATTATATCGAGGCAAATGAAGCTCTGAGCCGAAAAGATTTTTTAGTACGAGTAAAGATTTGTCGTAAAGAAGCTAAAGAAAGCCGTTATTGGCTGAATTTAATGGATGATAATGGTAATCAGGATCTTCGTGCAAGGCGCGAGGATTAACTAACGAAGCAACTGAGTTGATGCGAATATTTGGATCCATTGTTCGTAAATCTGAATAAATCGTTTCGGATTTCGATATTCGTATTTCGAATTTTGGTTTTTGGAGAGGTGCGTGAGTGGTTGAAACGGCACGCCTGGAAAGCGTGTGAGCCGCAAGGCTCCCAGGGTTCGAATCCCTGCCTCTCCGCCAGTATTTTTTGGTAGAATGAGACCAATGGATCCCAAAGCCTACGTCGTCCTAGCCCGTAAATATCGTCCGCAAAATTTTGATGAGGTGGTTGGCCAAGATCATGTGGCCACTACCCTGAAAAATGCGATAACCCTTGGCCGTATCGGCCACGCCTATCTTTTTACGGGTCCGCGCGGCGTGGGAAAGACTTCCATGGCCCGTATTTTTTCCAAGGCTTTAAATTGCAAGACCGGGCCCACGGCCGCTCCCTGCGGCAAATGTCCGGGATGTCTGGAAATCGAAAACGTGCGGTCGTTGGACGTTCTGGAAATCGACGGCGCCTCCAACCGCGGTATCGACGAGATCCGGGCCCTTCGCGAAAACGTAAAGTTCGCGCCGGCTACCGGCAAGTTCAAAATTTACATCATCGACGAAGTGCATCAAATCACTTCAGACGGTTTTAACGCGCTGCTCAAGACTCTCGAAGAGCCGCCGGCCCATGTAAAGTTTATCTTTGCCACCACCGCGGCCCATAAAGTCCCGGCCACGATTCTCTCCCGCTGCCAGCGTTTTGACTTTAGGCGTATCCCTACAACGGTGGTTGCTGAAACGCTCAAAGAAATCTGCAAAAAAGAAAAAATCAAAATCGAAGATGAGGCGCTTTTTGCCGTGGCCAAGGCCGCGGACGGGAGTTTGCGCGACAGTCAGTCGATCCTGGACCAAATCGCGGCTTCGTCCGATGAAAAAATCAAAAAAGAAGACGTGGTGCGGTCTCTGGGCATGCTGGAAGAGGACAGGATTTTTGAACTGTTTGATGCTTTAGGCGCGCGCGAGGCGAAGACAGCCCTTTTGGTTCTGGATGGCGCGATGAAAGAGGGGAAAGACCCCTCCCTTTTTCTGGAGCGCATGATCGAGCATACCCGCGATCTTTTATTCCTGCATGTTTCTGATCAGTTGGCCGATCTTATCGATGCTTCCGACACACACAAGGCGCGTTATGCCGTGCAAAAAACAAAACTCACCAAAGATGATCTTTTTTATTTTTTCAGTGTGCTCACGCATAGTCTTCAGGTGTTGAAACGTTTTGAAATGAAGCGTGTGCCGCTGGAGCTGGCGCTGGTGAAGTTGGCGCAACGCGCGCCTTCGGTTGACATCTCTGCTGTTTTGCAAAAACTGGAAAGTTTAGAGCGAAGCGCGCCCGCTGCCGGTGCCGCGCCCGCCGCGACTGTGGTATCGGAGCCCATTATTCCGATGATCAAAAGAAAAAAAGAAGAGGTTTCTGAAGAGCCGGATGTGGAAGAGCTGCCTTCGGATGACGTGACGCTGGCGGAGACGCGCCGTGAGCAAAATTCTTCAAGCCTTGAGTCGGTGTGGCAAGCGCTTTTGGCCGCTTTGAGGCAGGAAAAAATTTCAGTGGCCTCGTATTTGGCTGAAGGGGAGCCTTCGGATCTCACCGGCGGATTGGCGAAGATCTCATTCCCCGAGAGACTTAATTTCCATCGCGAGACGCTGGAAGTGCAGGACAATAAAAAATTGATCGAAAAACACCTATCCGCTCTTTTAAGCCAGAACATTTCCATCCAATTCGAGGTGGTCAAAGAACTTTCCGGTAAAATAGCCAAATCCCAGCCGACTTCCGGCGTGGCGGACAACGCTGTCCGGTCGGCCATGAATATCTTCGGCGGAAGAATCATCGGGGATTCCTGATATGCCTTATCCCGAGTCCATGGTGCGCCTGATTGAAGAATTGGCGAAATTTCCAGGCGTGGGCTCAAAGACGGCTGAGCGCTTCGCGTTCTATATCCTGGGGGTCAGTCCTGAAACGGTTGAAATTCTCTCCGAGCTTCTGCTCAAGGTCAACGAGAACATCCGTTACTGCCACGAATGTTATAATTTGAGCGAAAAAGAGGTATGCCATATCTGTTCCGACCCCACGCGGGATCATGGTTTGCTTTGCGTGGTCCAAGACCCTAAAGACGTGATTTCCATCGAAAAGGCGGGGGATTATAAGGGCATTTACCATGTGTTGATGGGGGCGCTTTCGCCGCTAGAGGGGATCGGGCCTAAGGATATTAAAATAAAGGAACTTTTTGAACGCTTAAAAAAAACCGCTATCCGGGAACTTATCTTAGGAACGAGCTCAGATACCGAGGGGGATGCCACCTCTGTTTATCTTTTAAAGCACCTTAAACCGTTGAAGATCAGGGTAACACGCATCGCCCATGGGGTGCCGGTAGGCAGCGCGTTGGAGTTTGTGGATAAAGCCACGATTTCCAGGGCTTTCCGTCAACGGCAGGAAGTTTAGCCCTTGACTATTTGGGCGTTCTCTTTTATAGTTTCGGTTAAGAACTAAAAAAAGGAGCTTGCTGATATGCGCATAGGAGAGTCTCTGAAGAAGGGGTTTTCAACGGCTCAGGAAAGCATGAGTCTTATTTCGGTTCTATTTCTGTTTGGCCTGTTTTGGAACCTCGTCAACGTGTTCTACACCTCCCAGTTTGAATCACCCGACGCACAGATATCCATCGTTGTTCTTGTTATTGCCACCGTATTTGTTCTGCTGAGCGTATTCATGCAGGCGGGGTCTTTGGGATTTGTCCGTGAGAAGGTCAAGACCGGAACGGCTTCTTTGGCCACATTTACGGCCTCAGGGGGCAAGTATTATTGGACACTTTTTGTAATCGGATTGATGGTGTCGCTGGTCATTGGTATTTTTGTGCTTCTGGCGGTTTTGGCCGCCGCGGCGCTGAACCAATCGGACATAGCGGCCGTGATCGCGGCTGTCATCATCTCCGGCATTGGCATTTACATCGTGCTTTTGATGTTCTTGGCGCCATATATCGCGGTTTCGGAAGATAAGAAAGCGATTGCTTCCATCCGTCAGAGTATTGGAGTCGTGAGAAAGAACATTCTCCGGGTTGTCGGTCTGGCGCTTCTTTTGGTGGTTATTGGTTTTGTGATCGGCCTTGTCCTGGGCGCGCTTTTCGCGGTTTTGAGCGGCGCGATGCCCGGCACGATCTCGCAAGTCCTTTTTGCCGTGTTAAGCAGCTTTGTAAACTCTTATTTAGGCGTCCTGGTAACAGCCGCCTTCATGAGCTTTTACCTGGGCCTGACAACGTCAACCCAGGCCTAAAAGCCAAGCACTAAGTTTTGACAAAAAAGGACACACGGAATCCGAGTGTCCTTTTTTGTTTAAGACAAGTTTTTCCTCGGTAGCTCAGTTGGTAGAGCGGCTCGCTGTGAAGATGTCGCAGCTTCCGGATGTAAGTCCGGTTGAAAAACAGGGTGAATTGCGGGAAGCCTAAAGCCGAAAGGTTATGGTAATCCGCAGCCAAGTCCGCCGCGCTTTATGGCGGTGGAAAGGTTCAGAGACTATCTCGAAAGAGAGTACATGCCAGCGTAAATAAAAGCGGGCATGGAAGCGCCTTGGATCCAATGAAAATTGGATCATGATATAGTCCACTCCATTGCGAAAGCATTGGGCAAAGTGTAACGAGCATGTCCCAGGTTCGAGTCCTGGCCGAGGAGCGTTTTAAAAAGCCAGCTGGTTGTTACCAGCTGGCTTTTTTGCTCCTCGGCCAGGACTCGAAAGGAGCATCGCGGCCCGCAGAAAAAAGCAACGTGCCAAAAAGGCACGTTGCAAATTCCATCCGCGATGCGAATGGCCGACCCGGAACGAGCACAGCTGAGCGGCCTGAGGCCGCGAAGACTGCGCAGTGTAGGGCGCCGAGTCCTGGCCAGGGAGTTTTTAATCGAACAAAAAGTAAGATAATAAAAGAAAAGAGGCAAGGTCAAAAAACTTGGCCTCGCCTCTTTTAATTTTGGTGGATGCTATAAAATAGGCGGATGGAAAGATGTCAAATGTCAACTACTGACACTGAAAGACACAAATCATTTGTTACCAACACTGTTGGCGGGTAACGTAAAATAAATTGGGGAAATTCAGGTAAGAATTAAAAGAAAAGGGCGTATCCTCTAGTTGTCAAACAAGGAGGAATACGCCCATGGAAGCTTACGGAAAACTGCGTCCACAATCCCAAATCTTAAAGGATTGGTGGCTTGAGGTCAAAGAAAACTTTTGGCAAGATGATGCTAAGGTTAAGGTGAAGATGCTCTTAAAAGAACTCATGGAAGAAACCATGAAAGAGGAAATGACCCAAATTCTGGGCCGCCGATCTTACAAAAGACGCGCCCAGGCCTACCGGCACGGCATGTTGGCGAGCCATGTTGACTGATGGCTAAATGTAGTGTAATCTTACTAGTAGGATTAGTAAGATTAGGAGGAATCTATGGAAAATATACAGGTTGCAAGATTATCTTCAAAGGGCCAAGTTGTTTTGCCGCTTACCATTCGAGAACGGTTACACCTTGAAGAGGGAGCGCGTTTTGTTGTTTTGGCGAGCGGTGATACGGTTATTTTAAAGAAACTTGAAATGCCGTCGTTTGCTTCGGCACAAGCTCTCGTATATAAGGCCAGAATCCATGCAAAGAAAGCTAAATTGTCAGCAGGTCGTATAAAAGAAGCCATTCGAAAGACTAGGGCGGAAAACTAACATGCGTGTAGTTCTGGATACGAATGTGCTTGTATCTGGAATATTCTTTCATGGAACACCGGGTAAAATTATCGATGCGTGGCTTAACGAAGTGTTTGCCATCTTTGCCAGCCCGTCCATATTGGATGAATACGCTAGAGTGTTGCTTGAATTAGGCCACGATAAGAAAGAGACCTTTGTGTTTGAGTGGATGGACATACTTATAGGTTTATGTCACATGGTTCCTGATTCGTCCAAGTCCGTTTCGTATTCAAGAGATCCTCATGATGACAAGTTTATTGATTGTGCAATTGGCGCAAAAGCCAACTATCTAATTACAGGGGATAAGGACTTGATAGAAACTGGTGGCAAAGTCCCGTTTAAAATACTAACTCCTGCTCAGTTTCTCCATATTCTTTAAAACTTAAGTAGACTATGTATTAAATATGAGAAATATGTGTCAGTGGCACCGAGGGACGAGTCTTCACTTTTTAGGAAGAGACCATGGAATATTTGATTGTTTGTGTAGTGGCGCTCTTGGCATCGGGGCTGACCTTTTTTTCCGGATTTGGACTTGGCACGATTCTCATGCCGGTTCTGGCGCTCTTTTTTCCGGTTCCTATCGCCATAGCCGCGACGGCGGTTGTTCATTTCGCTAATAACCTTTTCAAGCTGGTTCTTGTCGGCCGTTCGGCCAATAAATCCGTTCTTCTGCGTTTTGGCGTGCCCGCGGTTATCGCCGCTTTGATCGGCGCATCGCTCCTATCTTCCGCGGCGCTGTTGCCGGTGATTGCCCAATATGAATTAATGGGTAGGCTCCACGAGATCACGGTGGTCAAGCTGGCAATAGGGCTCATCATCGTTATTTTCTCGTGCCTTGAGCTCATCCCGCGTTTTGCGAAAATGGCCATTGATAAAAAGCACATGGTTTGGGGCGGGTTGTTGTCGGGTTTTTTCGGGGGACTGTCCGGCAATCAAGGCGCCTTGCGTTCGATGTTTTTGATCAGGGCGGGTCTGAGTAAAGACGAATTTATCGGCACGGGCATTGTATCCGCGGTCATGGTGGATACGGCAAGGCTACTGGTTTACGGCATAGGTCTTTTTGCCGTCCAGTTCTCCACTGTTTCCGGTATGAAGGGGCTCATCTTGGCGGCCACGATTTCCGCGTTTGCGGGCGCCCTTCTTGGACGAGAACTGCTTAAGAAAATCACGTTGAGAACCGTGCAGATCGTGGTCGGCGTCATGCTGATCTTGCTCGGGCTCGCTCTAAGCATCGGGCTGATTTAACCTCAGATCTCGTGCGTATGTTAAAACGCTTTGCGTAAGCAAAGCTGAGGAATAGGGGAGATATCGAAACCAAATGGTTATGTTAATTATCAAGTACGCTTTGACTTCATTGGTGATCGTTCTTGTGTCAGAAGTCGCGAAAAGGAGCGATAAAGCCGGAGCGCTTATATCGTCCCTCCCATTTGTCACTATCATGGTCATGATATGGCTTTATTTTGAGAAACAAGGAAATCTTAAAATCGGGAATCATGCCTATTATACGTTTTGGTATGTTTTGCCGACGCTCCCCATGTTTCTTGTAATGCCTTGGCTTATGGCGAAGGGGGTTCATTTTTGGACCTCTTTGATAGTCGGTATTTTGGTGACCTTTGCCTGTTTTATTTTGACGGTATTTATCGCTAAACGGTTCGGGGTAAATTTAATTCCATAAGGCGTTGCGAAACTCGTCCAGTCGGTGGCGTTTTTAGGAGGACATATGACGGATGCTCTTTATTTGGCGATTGGAAGCGTTGCGGGCGGCCTATCCCGCTACTATTTCGGCGGGTTTGTTCAGCGGGTTTCGGGAAGCGCGTTTCCGTACGGCACGCTTATAGTGAATTTGGCTGGATGTCTCTTGGTTGGATTCATCGCTTCGAGCGCCGGGGTTCGTTTTTCACTCAACGCTTCCGCCAGAGTTTTATTGATATCCGGCTTTTGTGGGGCTTTCACGACATTTTCCGCATTTATGGTGGAATCGGATTTTCTCCTGCGAAGTGGCCACGCGTGGGCTACTTTATTGAATATTGTGATCAGCATCGTAGGCGGATTCGCTCTGTTCCGTTTCGGTTTTTTCATAGGCAAACTGCCATAAGTAGAATCAATAAAGGAAAATAACCATGACACACTCTACCAATACAGTTCGTCTTCATCGTGTTTTGCGCGCGGCGCCTGAACGCGTTTACCGGGCTTTTCTTGATCCGGACGCGATGGCCAGGTGGCTTCCGCCTTACGGATTTATCGGCAAAGTCCATCAGCTCGACGCGCGTGTCGGAGGAAGCCATAAAATGTCGTTCACGAATTTTGGCACAGGCCAGTCCCATTCATTCGGCGGCAAATACATCGAGCTCACTCCGCATGAACGGATCAGGTATACCGATCAATTTGACGACCCCAATATGCCCGGCCAGATGCAAGTGACGGTTTCTTTGCGCAAGGTTCTCTGCGGCACCGAGCTTTCCGTCGTTCAAGAGGGAATTCCGTCCGCCATTCCGGCCGAGCTTTGTTACCTTGGATGGCAGGAGTCGTTATCCCAGCTGGCGCATTTGGTTGAGCCGGAAATCCCGTAGGTTTAGGTGTCAGTCCTTAGTCTAAGAGGTCAAATCTTTTTTTGACTGCATGTTTGATGAATTTTGGTGTAGCGTTTATGAGAAAACGCTATCGGAGAAGGGACATGCAGTCAAAAAAAGATTTGACCCCTTAAATACGGAGGGTTTATGATCGGATCGGAAGCATTCCTGGATCGGCTGAAAGCCAAGATCTCACCGAAGAAAAACAAAGACTTTAAAAGTGTCAGTAGTTGACAGTTGACACACCTGATCTGTTTTGATAGGCTCCTCACATGCCCCACCCGCTGAGACTCGAATTTCCCGGAGCTGTTTATCACATCTATTCCCGGGGCAATGAAAGAAAAGACATCTTCCGTTCCAGCCAGGACTATGAACTATTTTTAAATATCCTTGCCGAGGCCGCACTGACCTTTGATGGCCTAGTCCACGCGTATTGCCTCTTGCCCAATCACTTTCATCTGCTTCTTGAAACAAAAGATTCCAATCTCTCGCAGGTCATGAAGCGCCTGCTCGGCCTGTACACCGTTCGATTTAACAAAAAACATCAGCGCTCGGGGCATTTATTCCAGGGCCGTTATAAAGCGCTTATTGTCGACAAAGACGCTTACTTTCTCCAGCTATCCCGCTATATACACCTAAACCCGGTCAAGGCAAAACTGGCGAAAGTCCCGGAGGCTTACCGGTGGTCCAGCATGCGGCACTATCTTAAAGAAAAATCCCCCCAATTTCTTTTCAGAGATTTTACGCTTGGCTCATTCAACTCTTCCGAAGCTTACCGCCAATTTGTCATGGAAGGCCTGTCGCAGGCCTTGGACCCGTTTAAAGACGCGATGGCGGGCGCGCTTTTGGGCACGGAGGACTTCCTTGAAAAGTTGAAGGCGCGGATAACCAAGAAGGCAAATCAATTTCACGGCAAAGAAGCCCTTTTTCGCAAACCGCTCCCGGATATTCTAAAACGCTGCGACGATTACCCGCGGAATCTCCGTATTTATCTGCTTTCAAAATACGCGCGAGCAACTCAAAAACAGATCGGGGAGAGATTCGATATCAGCAACACCGCTGTCAGCCAATCCGTTAAGCGGCTTGAAGCAAGGTTTGTGAAGGATAAGAAACTAAAACAAACCGTCGAAGAGTTCCAAAGAATAATGTCAAATGTCAACAACTGACACCATGTCCGGACACCATGTCCGCGTTTTATAGGGCTGTCTGGCGCGCGTGCGGCCGGATCCCTAAGGGGCAAGTGCGCACTTATGGGTGGATCGCCAGGAAGATCGGCAGGCCGCGCGCGGCGCGGGCGGTCGGGCGGGCGCTGGCGGCCAATCCTTTCGCGCCCGTCATTCCCTGTCACCGTGTCGTCGGCGCCGACGGCTCGCTCACCGGCTACTCCGGCCCCGGAGGAATTCAAGCGAAGCGGAGACTACTGAAGAAGGAAGGATGGAAAGGCGCTTTCATCCTAGCGGTGGTTTTTCGGGTTTTGTTTTGCGCCGATTTTTCGCCGGCCGAGGAAGGGCCGCGGCCGGATTGGTGGGACAGCGTGGAAGTTCTCATGGAGAGGAAATCCGGCTCGGCTATTCAATACGAGCATATTTTCAACGCTCTTTTAGCGCCCGCCTATCAGGCTTCCGGCCAAACGCGCGAGTTGCTCCTCAAAAAATCAATAAAAGCCTTTACACAACTCATCGAATGGTTTCCCGAAAAAAAGCATCGCGCCGTGGCGCTGGGTTCGCAGTATCAAATCGCCAAGGCGTATCAGGAGCTCGGGGATGTGGAAATGGCCAGGCGGGCTTTTCAGAAGTGCCTGCTTTACGGCCCATACATCGTGGATCCGCCGGTTACCAAATCCCAGGCGGAAATCTCGGCCACCGTTCGCCAAGCTCAAAGAGATCTTGAGGCGCTTGGGTGAGAACTTTTAAGGTTCTCTTGTTTTCCGTGTTTTTTCTCGCGTCGGCTCAGGCGGCCCATGCCGAACATTACGGCGTGATCATGGGCGTCAACGAATACGCGGACGACGCGTCCGACAACATGATCAGTTGTTTCAATGACGCGGCGCTGATCCTGGGGCAGTGGACATTCTCCGGCATGAAACGGGAGAACATCGAGGTTTTCACCGGAGAAACCGCGACTTTCGGCAATTTTGCCGGCGCCATCCGGCGGTTTTCCGAAAACATGCATTCCACGGACACTTTAAACATTCACTGGTCGGCTCATGGCTCCGCGGATACTCTTTGGACATACAGGGGGTACATCACCAGCCGGGATCTCAAAGATCTTTTGAAGGGGATTCCCGCCAGGGATATCAATATTTTCCTGGATATCTGCCACGGGGACAGCGTTCAGTTTAAAATTAAATGTAAAAACGTGAAAATCGTCAGCATGGTGACGCCCGGAGAGGGGTCGGCCAAAGTTGCCTGGGTCTACGGCACGGAGCGTAGCGGGCATTTCCCGGGGGATAAGCTGATGCCTCCGATGGAATACGGAACGGGGAGCTTCCTCTACACGCGCGCTTTCGCGCGTGGCGCTTCCGAGCCCGTCGGATTGGCGGACGCCGTCGAAAGCATGAACCGGACTTCCGATGATTTTTATGATGCCATCGACACGACCAGGCACGTCGCGAGGCTGAGGGAAACAACGGCCGAAGGCGGGCGGCAGGACTGGATGACTCGCCTTAAACAAGGCACGCTGACGCTGAAAGTGAATCCCAGGGCTTCGCACGACATCGGAAGCGGGGATTCTATGCGCACCGAGGGAAGCGCCGTTTACAATTTCACGTTTTCATTGGAACGAGTTCCGATTCCTTATTCCCATGACGACGAAATGATCCGGTACACGGCGAAGGTGGATGAGTTCATGTTTAATCTTTCTTTTACCGACACGCAAACCGGCCAAGGGTCCGTGATCGGGCGATATCAGGCCTTGGCGACAGGCATCCTTCCTTACCGCGAGGAGCCGGTCAAGTTTGAGCTGGTGCTGCAGCCCAAGCTTGAAGTGTGGAATATCGCCTTCATCAGCCCCCCTTTCCCGATCCAGTACCACGCGTCGACCATCGCGAACCCCAACTACCACGAGGAGCAAAACGGCGGCGTGACGCTGAATTATCATGATTATATTCAATGTGAAAAAAAAGGCGTCAAGGGGTCCTACACTTGGGATGTTTCAACGCCCTATTTTAAGAATTTCCTGGACGCGCAGATGGCTTTGCAGAGGGAGCTCATGGCCGCCTCCGGCCGTTTTCGGGGACTTCCGCAAAGCCAGATCATCAAAGAACAATTTGAAGACCTGAAAAAGGCGGCGAAAGTCGCGATCGAGCATCCGGTGCTTCCCAATTCCCGTATGACCGGCAACATCGTGACGGGATCTTTTTATTTGGGCGCCCAATCCGCCGCCCCTTCCCCCGGCGTCGTCGTCTCCGGCACGGTTCAAGCCGAATGGGATTTTAAAAGTGCCTGACCGCCTTTCCCGCGTATCCGGCAGTCTTTTGGTCCGCCGATTTTCTGTGAGGCAGCCCCAGATGTATCGGGTAGTGGAGACGGTTGCGGCGAGGCGATCGGCCTCGATGGATAAGGCCGCGCTGTGTGAATTGGCGCAAACCGCGATGGATATCGAATTCGACGGTCTTGATGGTGATTTTATTCAGGCAGGCTGTGGCGCGGGAGGCGCCGCGATTGTGATCGCGCATGCCAAGCGCCGCAGTCGCGCTTTTTTGGTGCATGACCCTTTTGGGCCGGATGCTGAGATGCAAGTGCGGCGTGAACTCACGGCCCACGGCGCCGATGATCGTTTGAATGTGAAGCTGATTCCCGGAGCCTATCAAGAAACGGTGGCTTTGGATGGAGCGATTGCGTTGGCTTACCTGGACCGCGGTGAATATAATCCAATACGGGTTCTTCTTGAACGCCTGGCGCCGCGACTGGTACCGGGCGGTCACCTGATCATCGACGACTATAAGACCCGCCAGGAATGCCGGAAGGCCGTAGAGGACTATTTCCGCGGCAAAGGAGGCTTCCATCTTGTCCGAAAAAGCCGCTTACACGTGATCCGGAATTAATGTTATATTTACTGACCAACTGATAATAAGGATTAATGCGAATGCTTGAGAATTGGGGATGGTGGGTAGGATTTAATGTTTTTGTGCTGGCCATGCTGGCGCTGGACTTGGGCGTATTTCATCGGAAACCCCATGAAATCCGCGTCAGGGAAGCGCTGATTTGGAGCGGGGTTTGGATCACTCTGGCCATGATTTTCAATCTTGTGGTGTATTTTTCCAGAGGCCAGGAAGCCGCCCTTCAATTCCTCACAGGGTACGTCATCGAAAAAACCCTCAGCGTTGACAACATCTTCGTATTTCTGATCATTTTCACCTGTTTTCGCGTGCCGGCCATCCATCAGCATAAAATTCTCTTTTGGGGAATTTTGGGGGCTCTTGTCATGCGCGCCATCTTCATCGCGCTGGGGATCTCCCTGATTGAGAAATTCCATTGGATGATTTATGTGTTTGGAGTGGTTCTTGTGGTTACTGGCATCCGTATCGGGATGGAGAAGGATAAGGAGATCCACCCCGAAAACAATCCGCTTTTGAAGTTATTCCGCCGTTTTGTACCGGTTACGGAAACCACGGATGGCGCCAAGTTTTTTACGAGGAAAACAGGGAAGCTTATGGCGACCCCGCTTTTTGTGACGCTTATCATCATCGAAACGACCGACGTGATTTTTGCCGTTGATTCGATTCCGGCAATCCTGGCCATCAGCTCCGATCCCTTCATTGTCTACACCTCCAATGTTTTCGCTATTTTGGGTTTGCGCTCCCTTTACTTCGCGATATCGGGAGTGATGACGCTCTTTCATCACCTGCATTATGGGCTGGCGGCGATCTTGATTTTTGTGGGGTGTAAGATGATTCTTTCGGATGTTTATCACATCTCCATTACCGGCTCATTGGCTTTTATCACCGCAGCTGTCGTGACCTCCATCGCGGCGTCGAAGATATGGCCCAAGAAACTGGAATGCGAAGTGCCTTCGCTAAAGAAACTGTGAAAAACCGTGTTTTGATAGACTAGGCTGTAGGCAGGGGAGTGCTTTATGGACGTACGCGCGACTTGTCTTAACTGTATGGACGGGCGGGTGCAATTGCCCGTTCTGCGATGGATCAAAGAAAATTATCCGGTTGATTTTGTGGATGTGATCACCGAGGCGGGAATGGATGGGGTGCTGTCCGGCCAGGAAGACATCCGGGAAGTGCTTCGCAGCATTACCATTTCTGTCGATATCAATAAGTCCCGCAAGCTTTTTGTGGTGGGTCATCATGACTGCCGGGGCAATCCTGTCGATCAACAAACCCATCATCAGCAAATCCAAGCCGCGGCCGCGCGTTTAAAAAATCATTGGTCCGGCCATGAAGTCGTTGGGCTTTGGGTCAATCAAAATTGGAAAATAGAAGTGATTGTTTCTAAATGATTGCTTCCCAACCCTTGGATAGCCTCATGACTCAGCTGGGGGTGACCAATGCGGACTTAGTGAAAGCCTCTACCGAACAGCTGACTTTTAAAATGGTCAATAAGGGACGCAGCGGCCGGCATGTGACGCCTAATGTTCAGGAGAAAATTCTGGCCGCGCTTTTGAAGGTAAGACCGGATTTGAAATTGAGACGCCGGGATTTGTTTTTGTATGAGCCTGCCCCCAGTCTTGTTGAGAACGTCACCCACGCTTTATCGCAAATCCGTGAAAAAAAGATCAAATACCCCCAGTTTATCGATCTGCTCGTTGAGGGAGGGGTTACGGCCTATAAGGCGGAAGTGGGAGCCAATCGCATTACCTTTTACGGAATAGGCGGCCAGGCGCATATCGAGCAAGGACCCGTTATCAGTGAAGAGGATCAAAAAATCCAAGAGGCTGGTATATCGTTTTATGAAGTGAATACTCGGCACCGTAAAATCGAATATAAAGGTGTCGATCATTCCTACAAGGAGAATATTCCTCCTTCGGGCGGGAGCGAAGAGCCGGTTATTCCGCAGAAACCATCTGTGGCCAAGCCCAAAAAAGCCAAAAGCAAAAAGAATAAAAGCATGACCACCAAAGCGAGGGTAGCCTTCCGAAAGCGTCAGCTCAAGAGAAGACGGAGGTAGCGGCTCGCTGGCTCCAGCGGATGTTGGAGCGGATGATTTCCAGCGACTGTTTCATCGTTCTTTCCAGGCCTGCCACCGGATGCTCGTCAAAAAAAGTTTGGACGGTTTTTAAATCCTCGTCCCTGATGAAGCCCGTGACAGCGCCCTCCAGAATACGGCCCAATAGCGAAATGCTTCCCCCTTCGTACCGCGCGAGCAGGCCCTCGTAATTATTTTGGATAAAAATCCAGGCCTGATGGCGGCCGCGCGCGTTGCCGCCGAAACCGGCCAGCAAAACATACGTATCCTGACTGCGAACGTCTTTGGAAATCGCAAACTCAAGGATTCGCGCGATCACGTTCTTATCCTGGAAGCGCGTGAGGGAGCGCAGGATGCGCACTTTTTCTTCTTGAAGCGCGCTGGACCGGTAAAGTTTTACCAGTTCTTCAAAATCCCGTTCAGCGCCGTTCTCCGCAACGAGAGAGTAGACGGGTCCCCGCAGATTGGGTTCTAAAGTTCCCCCGGAAAGAAAATTCTCAAACCGCGCGCGGGCTTCAGTAACAACCGAGATGTTTCCAAAATGCCCGGCCTGGGAAATCAAAAGTGAGCGCAGCAAAATATCCAAATGAGAGTCAGATCCTCTTTTTTCCCAGCCAAAGTCTTCCAGCCGGCGCGATAGAAGTTTAACGGCGAAATCAGCGAGCCGTTTTTTCCGGGAAGTGTCTTCCAGCAGCCCGTCTATGGTTTGCAGTCCTCCGGCAACAAGGGTCCAAACGTTATAATCCCGTTCCTCTTGGACCGCCTCAAACAATGCCAACAGTTTTGAGGTTTCAATAGCGCCCGCGCGCGCCAGCGCCATGGCGTCGCTCAAGATTCCCAAAGCATCGATGACTCGATCCGGAAGGCTTCCCGATTTTAGGGCAATCATCAGCCGGTCCAGCCATCCCGCCGGATAAGCGACGCGGTAAAATCCGCTTTGCCCGGCATTTAATTTAACCCAACTCCGCTTATCTTTGCCCAAATCAATGTTCATGGAGGTCGATTTTAAAAGGCCTACCCAAGGCTTTTTCATTCCTTGGGTGGCAATCACCAGCGGCACCTTCCACCGTGTTTTTCCGCGGTCCGGACTGCCGTCAAAAATAAAACGTTTCTGTTGCAGCTGAAAAGACCCTTTTTTGATGCGATCCTTTATGGTCAACATCGGGTAACCCGGCTGATCGGTGAAACTGGTCATAATGGCGCGCACGGGCTTTCCGGAGACTTTCTCCAGCACCTGCCAGAGCTGGCGGGTCGTCGCGTTGCCAAAAGCGAACTTTTTCAAGTAAACCTGAAGGCCTTTGCGAAACACTTTTTCACCGAGATAATGTTCCAGCATGCGGTTGACCGATGAGCCTTTGCTGTAGGTGATGGCGTCAAATATTTCACGGATTTCGGAGGGATTTTGAACGGGAATCTCAATCGGATGCGTGTTTTTGAGCGCGTCGTCATGCAGCGCTCTCAAGGTGTCCGCAACGATAAATTGGTCCCAAATCTTCCATTCCGGAAACTGGTCATGCACGGCCTTGGGGCCCATAAACGAAGCGAAGCCCTCGTTGAGCCAAAGATCCGTCCACCAGCGCATGGTCACTAGATTCCCAAACCATTGATGGGCTAGCTCATGATCAATGACTTCGGCGACCCGTTGGCGGGCGGATGCTGAGGAATTTTCCGGATCCACCAAAAGCGCTGTCTCGCGGTACGTCACAAGTCCCCAGTTTTCCATGGCGCCCGAAGCAAAGTCGGGAAGCGCGACCATGTCGCATTTGGGAAGCGCGTAAGGAATGCCAAACCATTCCGCGAAATAGCCGAGCGCGTGAAGCGCCACTTCCAGGGCGAAGCGTCCCTGCTCTTTTTTGCCGGGCGTTGTGTAAATGCGCACGAGAGTCCCTTTTTTGTCCCGGGCTTCAATGGTTTCCAAATCCGCGATGACAAAAGCCACCAGATACGTGGGCATTGCCGGAGTGATGGCGTATTCCACCCGTTTTAAGCCGCCATCCAGCGGACTTTCTTTTTTTACGGGCATATTGGAAAGGGCCGTGAGTTCTTGAGGCACTACCAGCGCGAGATTGAAGCGCGCTTTGCAATCCGGCTCGTCCCAGCAGGGGAATGCGCGTCTGGCGTCAGTGGCTTCGAATTGCGTGGCCGCGCCCCATTTTTTTTCGCCATGCGCTTCATAAGAAGTCCGGTAAAATCCGTGCATCTTGTCATTGAGAATCCCTTCAAATTGGACTTGCAGCAGGAGTCCTGGGGCGGGGCTCACGCTTTTGCCAAAATCCAACGTCACGGTTTCGAGTTTTTTATCGTAAGAAATTCTCTTCACCGGCGCTTCCCGCTTTAGGGTCTTGAGAGTGGCTTTGGTGATTTTTAATTCAGCGGCGTTCAGAGTGACGCGTGAAAAGGGTTTGCGGGCTTTGAGCGCGATGGACGCGGCGCCCTGAAAGGTAAACGCCTGTAAATCCGGTTTTAATTCTATCGTATAAACGATCGGTTCAACGGTCCGGTCAAGCCGGTAAGGGTTTTTTGTTTTCATGGATTTCCGTGTCATAACGACATGATACAATGACACCGTGATGAAGTGGACTATTTATATTCTTGAGTGCAAAGGAGGTTCTTTGTACACCGGCGTTACCACGGATGTGGAGCGCCGATTCAAGGAGCACCTGGCCCAGTCCGCCCGTTATACCAGCTACAATCCCCCCACCAGGATTCTTCATCAGGAATCTTTCAAATCCAAATCAAAAGCGTTCAAGCGGGAAGCCGAGATCAAGCGATGGCCCCGGAAAAAGAAGCTGGCGTTGATCGCCGGCGGAGCGCTCGTTTGACCGGGCCAGGCTTGACGCATCAAGAGGCCGCCGCGCGCCTGGCGCGGGAAGGCGCTAACGAGCTGCGGCCCGCAAAAAAACGCTTGCCCGCCGCTATTTTTGCCGCCCAATTCACCGACTTCATGATCTTGATCCTGATCGCCGCGGCGGTAGTTTCGGTTTTTATCGGGGAATTGAAAGACGCGCTGGCTATTTTTGCGATTGTTCTGGTGAACGCGGTTATCGGTTTCGCGCAGGAATACCGCGCCGAGAAAGCCATGGAAGCCTTGAAAGCCATGACTTCCGCGAAGGCCTCTGTCATTAGAAACGGAAAAACAGAGCTGATTGACTCGCGCGAAGTGGTTCGGGGGGACATTGTTTTATTGGAAGCCGGCCGCATTGTTCCGGCGGATTTGAAGCTTGTTGAAGAAGCGCGCTTGACCGTGGATGAATCGGTGTTGACCGGTGAATCCATGCCGGTCAAGAAAGCCGCGGGAGAGGCGGTGTTCAAGGGCACTACGATTACTTACGGCCGCGGCCGCGGCGTAGTGGTCTCGACGGGCCTTAAAACGGAATTTGGAAAGATCGCTGAAATGATCGCGGAAGAAACGGATAAAAAGACGCCGTTACAGAAGCGGCTGGCGGATCTGGGAACAAAACTCACATTGGCCGCGCTTTTGATATGCGCGGCGATATTTGTCGCCGGAATTTTAAGGGGCGAGTCCGCGCTTTCCATGTTCATGATCGCCATCAGTGTCGCGGTGGCCGCTATTCCGGAAGCGCTTCCGGCCGTCATCACCATCTCTCTGGCTTTGGGCGCCAAAAAAATGGCGCAGAAGAAAGTTTTGATCCGGCGGCTCACCGCGGTCGAGACCTTGGGTTCGGTGACTTATGTCTGCGCGGATAAAACCGGCACCTTGACGCAAAATCGGATGAAGGCGCGAAAGATCGAACCCTTGGACCCGGAAAACGAAAAAAAGTTGATGCTGGCGGCGGCTTTATCGAATGATGTCACTGAAGACGGGAAAGAAAAGCTCGTCGGAGATCCCACAGAAATCGCTTTGTTGGAAGCCAGTCATGAGGCCGGCACCAGCAAAAAAGATTTGGAGCGGGATTTCCCGAGAATTGCCGAGATTCCTTTTGATTCCGATAGAAAGCTCATGACAACCATTCATAGAAAAGAAAACGGAGCCATTTCTTTTACTAAAGGAGCCGCCGAATCCATCGCGAAGGCAGTGACCGGAGACTCTCAGAGGATCCTGGCCGCGAGCGAAAAAATGGCGGAGGAAGGCTATCGCGTCATTGCGTTCGCCCTCCGGGAATGGGAGCGCCCGCCCGAGGTGTCCGCCCATCAAGTGGAAAGCAAACTTCATTTTTTAGGGCTGATCGGTTTGATTGATCCTCCCCGCGAAGAGGCGCGCGAGTCTGTGGCGTTGTGCCGCTCGGCGGGTGTCCACCCGGTGATGATTACCGGCGATCATCCGGTAACCGCCAAGGCCATCGCGAAAACACTGGGAATCTGGACCGGGGGACTGGTGATGACAGGCGAAGAGCTGGCGGCTTTGTCCGAAGAGCAGTTAAAAGAAAAGGTGGAGAAGATCGAAGTCTATGCCAGGGTTTCTCCGGAGCAAAAATTAAAAATCGTCAAGGCTTTGCAGGAAAGAGGGCAGTACGTGGCGATGACCGGCGACGGTGTCAATGACGCGCCCGCTTTAAAGCGGGCGGATATCGGAGTGGCGATGGGGACTAGCGGAACGGATGTCGCCAAAGAGACGAGCGCGATGATCTTGTTGGACGATAATTTTGGGTCCATCGTCCGGGCGATACGCGAAGGCCGGAAAATTTATGACAACATGCGCCGTTTTATCCGGTACGCGGTGACGACCAACATGTCGGAGATTCTCATCATCTTCGCGGCGCCATTTTTGGGGCTACCCATCACTTTTTTGCCCATTCAGATTTTATGGATCAATCTTCTGACCGATGGTTTGCCGGGTGTGGCTTTGGCCGCGGAAAAGGAAGAAAAAAATGTGATGCAGCGTCCTCCCAGGCCTCCCAAGGAAAGCGTTTTCGCGCATGGAATGGGGTGGCATGTGGTTTTGGTGGCATGCTTGATGGCCGCGATCACCCTTACCGTGCAAAAAATGTTCTCGCATCTGGAGGAAGCTCATTGGCGGACGTTGGCGTTCACATCCCTTTGTTTCTGCCAGTTGGCGCATGTGCTGGCTATCCGTTCCGAAAAGGAATCTTTGTTCTCGATGGGGATTTTTTCCAATCGGCCGTTATTTATCGCGGTGAGCGTCACTTTTCTTCTTCAGCTGACCACCATTTACGCGCCGTTTATGAACGATATTTTTTATACAACCCCTTTATCGGCTCATGAATTATTGATAATAGGCGCAAGCGCTTCCCTTGTCATTATTGCCGTTGAAATCGAGAAATTCTTTAGAAGACGATTAAAATAATTAATTCTAATTTAATCTTTTGTTAAGCCGGTTTGTCTTAGGATGAAACCAAAACAAGGACGATATTATGAAACGACTTATCGTTATCACGGTGATGATGTGCTTCTTGGGCGGATTTACCGCTTTTGCCAATGTCAGCCATGAAGGCATGAATGTCGGAAAGAAAGTGGAGAAAATGAAAACCCAATTGTTGTTGACCCCAGACCAGGAATCTCAGGTTAAAACCATTCTCAACGACTACAAAGACAAGATGAAAGATCTCAAACAAGAGAAAAAAGACCGGATTTCGGCAGTCCTGACGCCCGAACAGCGCGACAAGCATGAGGCGATGATGAAGGAGTGGAAAGACAAGAAAATGAAGAAAGGCGACGAAAACGATGAAGATTAATCGATTGATTTCACTTTCTATGCTTGCCAGCGCCCGCCTTCTCACCGGGCGTGAAACCATTACCACTGCGTCACCCGCGGCTTCGTCAACGATCTATTGATGTGAAGTTGCGGTTTGTTTCTTTTAGCCTCATCTTATCCCTGGCCGTCTCTTCGACAGCCGGGGCTCTCACCATTGGCACGACTTACAGCCATCGGCAGAGCGCTTATTTGGATATCGATGTCCGGACGACGTATTGGGATGTGCTGGACCTGGGGTTTGATATCATTCGCCTGGGCGCCTACTGGGACGAAATCGAAAAAAAGGAGGGCGAGTACGATTTCAGCATGCTCGACTGGCAGATTGAGCAGGCGAAGGAAAAAGGGGTCGACCTGGTCGTCACCGTTGGCATGAAAGCGCCCCGCTGGCCCGAGTTTTTCATTCCGGACTGGGTTTTGAGCAAAATGCGCATTCCTTATGGCGGCGAAGTGTCCAAAAGCCCTTATTTGCGCGAAAAAACCCTCCGATTTATTGAAACGGTGGTCGAACGTTACGCTCATGAAAAAGCGATCCGTTATTGGCAGGTGGAAAATGAAGCGATGGATCGCTCGGGAGCCAACTACTGGTGGATCGGCTGGGATTTTTTGAAAGAAGAGGTGGAGTTGGTTAGAAAGTTGGACAAAGACCGCCGTTTGATCATCCTGACGGCGGCTACCTATCCCAATAAAGTCCTTTTCTTTCTGGCGCGGTTCCGTTTGGGCGGCCATCCGATTTACGAAAGCCTTAAACTTTGCGATATTCTGGGTATCAATGTGTACCCAGTGGTTGGCCATAAGTTTTGGCGTTTCCGGCTTTATTTTTGGTCGAGCAAATCAGAGCGGAATCGGTATTTTTCGACAGTGCTTAAAATCATCCGCAAGCATGGCAAGCAAGCTTGGATTATGGAGCTTCAAGCGGAGCCTTGGGAGCCCGGTTTTCTGGTGTACACCGCCAAGGAAAGACCGCCGACGGCGTGGCCTGAAGTGGCTAGGGAAAGTTTCAAGGAATTCCAGGACTTGGGATATGAAACCATTTTTCTCTGGGGGGCGGAATATTGGCGTTTCCGATCTCTTTTGCATGAGGATAGGGAGTGGTGGGAGCTGGCCATCGATCTTTTGAAGAAAGAGGCCGCTGTGATAAAAGAGGCAGTTGAAGAAAAGAGTGTTTTGGCCTACAATAAAGACAAAAAGAAAGCGGAGGACTCGGATGAAAAAGAAACTGAGTAGTCTTGTTTTGGGACTGATCTTGGGACTTTTGATTACGAACACACCGGAAGCTTTGGCGGCCTCAGCCCGCGAAATCGACGCGAGCGTTCAGACGACGCTCGAAAAATTTTACGCGGAAGTGAAGGATGGCAGCAAAATTATCCATGAGGCCAAGGGCGTGCTGGTTTTTCCCCATGTCTTTAAGGCCGGCATTGGAATCGGCGGGGAATACGGCGAAGGCGCGCTTTTGATCAACGGAAGAACCGTTGATTATTACAATACGGCCGCGGCCTCCATCGGTTTTCAATTGGGCGCGCAAAAAAAATCCATCATCATTCTTTTCCTGCAATCAAACGCTCTCAGGCGTTTCCAATCCAGCGAAGGTTGGAAGGCGGGGGTTGACGCTTCGGTGGCTGTGGTGACGTTGGGCGCGGGCGGCGCGATTGATTCGGCCAAACTCAGGGAGCCCATCATCGGTTTTATCTTTGATCAAAAAGGGTTGATGTACAATCTTACGCTGGAAGGCACCAAGTTTACGAAAATCAAGAAGTGACCCTTTTTCCCATAATCCTGCTGACTCTGGGTTCACTGGCGCTGGCCGGCTGCGGGACGCTGGCTACTTTGCAGTCGGAGCCGGTGCAGACGCTGTTAGAAGCTAAAAAAGACAGTGAAATCCAGCAGACTTGTCTCCACGACGAAGAGGAGTCCTTTCAAAAAATAGCGGCGGCGGCGCGGGATGGCCGGCTCCAACCCCAGACGTCCGCCAAAGAAATTTTAAAAAAATACGGCCCGCCGGTGATTAAAATCGCCCAAGACGATGGGGAAAAATGGGGTTACAAGTCCCGGAAATCCACCTGGTTTAAAGGTCCAAAAGCCTATCTTTATTTTGATAAAGATGCCCTCCTGACGCGTTGGGAATCCGAAACAGATTTAACCCGCGATTAATAAGCCTGTAACAATCACCCTTACACTTATCGCATCTGGCAGTTTGCTGAAAAACCCCGTGTCATTTCGAAGTCGCCTCGGCGACTGAGAAATCTCGATCTGAAAAACGAGATCTCTCAGCCCCTCCCGGGCTTCGAGATGACGACTTGGGGGGTTTTTCAGCGGACTGTT
>JACQQX010000005.1 GCA_016206805.1 Candidatus Omnitrophota bacterium | reverse complement strand
TTTCGAGCGGAGCGAGAAATGACATGAGAGGGTTTTTAAGACGGTTTACGAGAGAGCGTATGGGTAGCGGTGCCATAAAACACCTCGGCACATTCCATTAACGTCTCTGAAAAGGTAGGGTGAGGATGTACGGTCTCAGCCAGGTCTCGGGCAGTGGCGCCCATCTCGATGGCAAGAGCTCCTTCGCTAATCATGTCTCCTGCTCCGGCGCCACAAATGCCTACTCCGAGGATGCGCTCGGTTTGCGGCTCGATGATGAGCTTGGTAAGACCCTCTGTTTTGTCCGAGGCCAGCGCGCGCCCGGAAGCCGGCCACGCGAAACGAGCCACTTGAATAGCAATGCCCTTGGCTCTGGCCTCCCCTTCGGTAAGGCCGCACCAGGCAACCTCAGGCTCCGTAAAAACAACCGCGGGAATAATGATCTCGGCGCGCGGAGAAACCGCTTCACCCAAAATCGCGTCCACGGCGACGCGAGCTTCTTTGGAAGCTTTATGCGCCAGGAGAAGGCCGCCCGCCACGTCTCCGATAGCGACGATGTGAGGATCGGTAGTTTCCTGCTTGTCATTCACTTGGATAAAACCTTTTTCATCACGCGTGACTTTGGTGTTTTCAAGACCCAAGTCGGCGCAATTGGGGGTGCGGCCAACCGCGACCAACACCCGGTCATAAAGCTCCTCACGCGCGCCGTCAAACTGGACTTTGATCTGCTTGCCGCTGGTGGACATTTTCATCACTTTGGCGCCCAGACGGATTTCTCTAAAATTCTTTTCGGCATAACGCGTAACGGGCCGAGCCAGATCCGAGTCCGCTCCCATGAGAATCGAATCCATGGCCTCCACCATGACGATTTTACTGCCCAAAGCCGCGTACACCGTTCCCAACTCCATTCCAATGTAACCGCCGCCCACGATGAGGAGGTTCTTGGGAATGTCTTCGAGTTCCAGCGCCTCCGTGGAAGTCATCACACGCGGGTTGCCCAGGTCAAATGCTTTGGGTAGCGCGGGTTTCGATCCCACCGCGATAATGGCTTTTTCGTATTTAACAAACCGTTGCCCGCCGGCGGTCTCCACGCGAAGTGTGGCCGAGTCTTCAAAATAGCCACGGCCGATCATGACTTCCACGCCACGCTTTTCAGCCAGCGTTTTAATCCCCTGCCCCAGTTTTTCGAGAATGGAGTTTTTCCACTCGCGCATCCGGTTGATGTCAATGTTGGGCTTTCCGAAAGTGATGCCGCGCGTTTTAGAAACTTCGGCTTCGTGGATGAGTTTCGTGGCATGCAAAAGCGCTTTGGAAGGAATGCAGCCGCGGTTCAAGCACACCCCGCCCAGCCGCTTTTCCTGCTCGACAAGAATGACTTTCTTGCCCAGGTCCGCCGCGTAAAACGCCGCCGCGTATCCCCCCGGCCCCGCGCCAATAACAACGATATCGGTTTTAATGGGTTCCATTGAAATTTAGAATGAAAAATGCAAAATGAAAAATAAGGTGTTGCTATCGCAACCTCTAAAATGTCCCGAAGGGACTCCATTTTTTACATTTTTCATTTTCCATTTTCCATTATTTTAACTTCTTTCTCTTTAAAGTTTTCCAGTGTTTCGCAAAGTGTGCGGATAAATCGCGCGCCGTCGGCGCCGTCAATGACGCGATGATCATAGGAAAGCGCCACGGGCAATGTTGACGCCAATTTGCCGCGGCCTACTCCTAAAATAGCCACTTCGGGTTTATTCACAATAGGGGTAAAATGTCCGCCGCCGATACCGCCCAGGTTTGAAACGGTAAACGTCCCGCCTTTCAACTCCTCAATCCCCACTTTTCTCTGCCTGGTTTTTTCGGCGAGCTCTTCCAGCGACTTGGATATTTCAAAAAGACTTTTTTTATTCACATCCCGCAACACCGGCACGATCAGGCCCTGAGGCGTGTCTACCGCGACACCGATATGATAATACTCTTTATAAACCAGTTCCCCGGTGGACTCATCGAGACTGGCATTAAACTTGGGATATTTTTTAAGCGCTTCAACAACGGCTTTCAAAATAAAGGACGTGACGGTGAGCTTGGTCCCCTTCTTTTCGTAAGCGGCCGCGTATTTTTTACGAAGCGCCGTGAGGGCGGTAATATCCGCCTCATCAAACTGGGTCACATGAGGAATAGTGGTCCAGGATTCGGTCATGCGGTCGCCAATCGTTTTTCTTAAAGAAGAAATGGCTTCTTTTTTAACCGGACCCCATTTGGAAAAGTCGATGGATTCGGCGGGTTTGGGCGCACGGCCGCCTGCCTGCCGGACAGGCATGTGCGCCCCTACAGCAGCATTCTGCAAATTTTTAATGTACCCGCGAACATCTTCTATCGTAATCCGCCCTCCATGCTCGCTGCCTTTGACCTGTCTCAAATCCAAAGCGATTTCCTGCGCGAGCTTTCGAACCGATGGCGAAGCGGGCGGAGGAATGCCCGGAATAGTTTGTGGCGCGGCCGCTTGCATTTTCGGCGCTTCCGGCGCCGGCGGTGGTGTGGGGGGGCGCACGCCGTGCGTCCCTACGGGTTCTGCGGAGGCGCCGGTTTCGGCCAAGGCCACCAAAGATTGACCGACCGTGACTTTATCGCCGTTTTTCACATAGATTTGGGTGATTTTGCCAGCATGCGTAGACGGAATGGCCGCAACGGCTTTTTCATTTTCCAAATCCACAAGCGACTGGTCTTTTTTGACCTCGTCGCCGACTTTGACGTAAATATTAATAACCGTTCCTGAGTCTGCTCCCTCGCCCAGGGCGGGCACGCGGATATCCATCTTATCTCCCTATTGTCATCCCGAGTAAGCGAGCGTAGCGATCGCACCGAGGGATCAACTTGATTCCTCAGCTCACGGAGTTTACCCCGAGCAAAGTCGAGGGGTTCGCTCGGAATGACATCTCAAACACACACCGGATAAGTTTTTTCCGGATCTACATTCAAATCTTTTATCGCTTGTTCAACGATTTTTTTGTCGATTTCCCCTTTTTGAGCCAGCGCGTACAGCGTGGCCGTGACGACGCACTCGGCATCCACCTCGAAAAACCGCCGCAGATTTTCACGGGTGTCACTGCGGCCAAAGCCATCGGTTCCCAGTGTCGTCAGGCCCCCGGGGATCCAGGGCGCGATTTGGTCGGGAACCATTTTGATATTGTCCGAAACAGCGACGAAAACGCCTTTTTCATGGCCCAGAAGCGTTTCCACATAATTTTTCTTCGACGGCTGTGTCGGGTGAAGCCTATTCCACCGCTCAACGCCAAGCGCTTCAGTCCGGAGCTGTTTGTAACTAGTCGCGCTCCACACATCGGCCGCCACGTCATATTGCTCAGCCAAAATCTTTTGCGCGCGCGAAGCCTCGTTCAAAATCGTGCCGCTGCCCAGAAGATGCGCCTTATGCTTTTTGGCTTTATCCGCCTTTTTGAAACGATAAAGGCCTTTTAAAATCCCCTCTTCCACGCCTTCGGGCATCGCCGGCATCGGATAGTTTTCATTGTACAGAGCCAGATAATAAAAAACCTCTTCTTTTTTCTCATACATCCGCCGCAGGCCGTCCTGGATAATCACCGCTACTTCATAAGCGAACGCGGCGTCATAAGCGTAAAGATTGGGAACGGTGCTGGCCATAATGAGGCTATGGCCGTCTTCGTGCTGAAGTCCCTCGCCATTCAAAGTCGTACGGCCGGAAGTGCCGCCCAGCATAAATCCTTTGGCACGGCTGTCACCGGCTAGCCAAATCAAATCTCCCACGCGCTGAAAACCAAACATCGAATAATAAATATAAAACGGAATCATGTTGGTGGCCAGATTCGAATAAGCGGTTCCCGCGGCGACAAACGACGACATGGAGCCGGCTTCGGTAATCCCCTCTTCCAAAATCTGCCCGTCTTTTTTCTCCTGGTAGAAAAGAAGCGTTTCTTTGTCCACCGGGTCATACAACTGGCCCTTGGGGGAATAAATTCCGATCTCCCGGAAAAAAGCGTCCATGCCAAAAGTGCGCGCTTCATCAGGAATAATGGGGACGACATGTTTGCCGATAGTTTCGTGGCGCAAAATACGGCTCAAAAGCCGGACAAATGACATGGTGGTGGAAACCGCTTGATCGCCCGAGCCTTTCAAGAACTCACCAAACAATTCTAGGCTTGGCATCGGCATCGACGGCACCGTTACCGACCGTTTGGGAACAAAACCACCCAGCGCGCGGCGGCGCTCCATCAAATATTTCATCTCGGGACTATCGTCCGGCGGACGATAAAAAGGCGTGTCGACAATGTCTTCGTCGCTGATGGGGATTTCAAAACGCTCGCGGAACTCGCGGAGCTCTTTTTCGTTCAACTTTTTCTGCTGGTGGGTCACATTGCGTCCCTCACCCGCTTCACCCAGGCCGTAACCTTTGATGGTTTTAGCCAAGATCACCGTGGGCTGGCCCTTATGCTCCGTCGCCGCCTTGTAAGCCGCGTAAACTTTTTTAGGATCATGGCCGCCGCGCAGCAGTTTGGAAATCTGATCGTCGGTAAGGGTGTTGACCATTTCAAAAAGCTCGGGGTATTTGCCGAAAAAGTGTTTCCGGGTATAACTGCCGGGCTCAACCGAATATTTTTGATAATCGCCGTCGACCGCCTCTTCCATGCGTTTGATGAGCAAGCCCTTGGTGTCGACTTTGAAAAAGGGGTCCCAATTGGAACCCCAGATGACTTTAATCACATTCCAGCCGGCGCCGCGGAAAACCCCTTCAAGTTCCTGGATGATTTTGCCGTTGCCGCGCACCGGACCGTCCAGCCGCTGCAAATTGCAATTGACAATCCAAGTCAGATTGTCGAGATTCTCACGGGAAGCCATGGTCAGGGCCCCTAAACTCTCCGGCTCGTCGGATTCTCCGTCCCCCAGATAGCACCACACGCGCGGCTCTTCCTTAAGGAGGCCGCGGGATTTCATGTAACGGATAAATCGCGCCTGGTAAATGGAAGTAATCGGCCCAAGACCCATGGAAACCGTCGGAAACTGCCAGAAGTCCGGCATGAGATACGGATGAGGGTAAGACGAAAGCCCGCCGCCCTTGGCCAGCTCCTGGCGGAAATGATGAAGATGCTTGGCGTCCAGCCGCTTTTCCAGATACGCGCGCGCGTAATTGCCGGGAGTGGCATGTCCCTGGAAATAAACCAGGTCCGCCAGGCGCCCATTGTCGCCACCGCGGAAAAAATGATTGTAGCCCACCTCATACAGCGTGGCGCAGGAGGCGTAAGTGGAAATATGGCCGCCCAAACCGTTATGAATGCGGTTAGCCTTCACCACCATCGCCATCGCGTTCCAGCGGATCGTGCTTTTGATGCGGCGTTCGATATCGCGGTCGCCGGGATAAAGCGGTTCCTGGTCAGCCGGAATCGTATTGAGATATGGAGTGTTGACGGGCCTGGATTGCACGAAAGTCTCCCCTGTCAAAGCCTCTTATAATATACTATTTTCATAATTTTAGAGAATGAAAAATGAAAAAGATTGATTTAACGCTGTCTACCCCGGCCGAAAACCTGGCTTTCGACGAAGTCCTCTTGGACCTTGCCGAAGAAGGAAAGGCCGGTGAGATACTGCGCTTCTGGCAGCCGCGGGAATATTTTGTGGTCCTGGGATATTCGGATAAAATCAAAACTTCTATCATGTCGAACCCCTCTGTCATTTCGAACTCTTCTGTCATTTCGATCCCTTCTGTCATTCCGAGCTCCTCTGTCATTTCGAGATCCTCTGTCATTTCGAGCGAAGCGAGAAATCTTTCTTTTAAAACAGGATTTCTCGCTTCGCTCGAAATGACAAAGGGTAATACCACTTTATCCATCCTTCGACGTTGCAGCGGCGGTGGGACGGTGGTCCAAGGGCCCGGATGCCTCAATTACGCCTTGATTCTCAAAATCCAAGGGAATGTCACCCAAACCAACCGCGCGGTGATGGAAAAACATCGTGAAGCGCTGGAAAAAATTATGAGACGCGAGGTTACCGTCGAGGGTCACACCGATCTGGTGGTAGATTCTCTCAAGTTCTCAGGCAATGCCCAAAGACGCAAAAAAACGCACCTACTCTTCCACGGTACGTTTCTTTTAAATTTTGATTTGACGCGGATCGAAAAAACGCTGACCATCCCCGAGAAGCAACCCGCCTACCGGAAAAACCGTCCACACAAGGATTTCCTCACCAATATCGGCGTCCCGGCCGATAAGATCAAAAAAACGCTTGAGAAAACCTGGCAGGCAGAAAAAAGCAGGCTAGAAATCCCTCACGACAGGATACAAAAACTAGCCGCTGAGCGATATGACAACCAGGAGTGGAATACAAAATACTAACCGTTTGCTGAAAAACCCCGTGTCATACCAGTGAGACAATAACCAAACAAACCCCGTTTGGAATTAGGTCATTCAGTCATTGGTTATTATTTGGTTATTGTCTTATTGGTGTTTGGTTATTATCTTTATTTCGTCTCTTGCGCGTGGTGCTTGATGTTCTTGCCTTCTTCGATGAAGACCACATCTTCGCTGATATTGGTGGCATGGTCTGCGATGCGCTCAAGATTGCGGGCGACCAAGATCAAGTCCACCGCGCGCGTGATGGACTTGGGATCCTCCATCATATAGGTCAATAGCACGCGAAAAATCTTTTCGTTGAGCTGATCCACTTTGTCGTCTTCCTCGCATACTTTTTGCGCCAAAACCGGATCATGGTTCACGAAAGCCTCGATGCTCCGGCGGATCATTTTTTGCACAAACTCGGCCATGGAGGGGATATCGATGAGAGGTTTGATGGGCGGTTCCTTGAGAAGATACTCCGCCGTCTCGGCGATATTGCAGGCCTGGTCGGCGACACGCTCCAAGTCATTGTTGATTTTCAAAATCGCCGTCAAAAGCCGCAGGTCACTTGCCGCCGGCTGGCGCAGGGCCAAGAGCCTCAAGACATCATTTTCGATTTCTATTTCCATTTTATTGACCGACTCCTCAAGCTTGAAAACCTGCCCGATGAGATCCTCTTTCCGCTCGGCCAGCGCCCGCACGGCAAGACCGGTCATTTCCTGCGCCGTATCGGCCATGCGCAACAGCATTTGCTTGAGATGCTTTAATTCCTCGTCAAACTGTCTTTCCATATTTCCCCCGTTCTGCCGCCTAGCCTGCCCGGCCGGTGATGTATTCCTCGGTTCGTTTATCCCTGGGTGTGGTAAAAATCTTTTGAGTGGGGCCGAACTCGACCAGCTCCCCCAGATACATGTAACCGGTATCGTCTGAAACCCGGGCGGCCTGCTGCATGTTATGCGTCACAATAACGATTGTATAATTTTTTTTAAGCTCCTGCATCAGTTCTTCGACGCGCGCCGTCGCCATGGGATCCAGCGCCGAGCAGGGCTCATCCATCAACAGCACCTCGGGGCGCATGACCAAAAGCCGGGCGACACAAAGCTTTTGCTGCCGCTCCAAAGATAGGTTCGTGGCAATATTCGCCAGCCGGTCCTTCAAATCGTCCCACAGTAAAACGGACTTGAGACTTTCTTCAACGATACGGTCAAGCTCCCCGCGTCTTTTATCGGCCAGGTGATGAATCCGCAAACCGAAAAGGATATTCTCATAAACTGAAATGGGAAACGGGTTGGGGCGCTGGAAAACCATGCCTACTTTTTTTCGCAAAGCCAGAAGGTCGGTTTCCGGCGCGTAAATATCCTGGCCGTCCAAAAGCACTTTCCCGGACACTTGGACGCCCTCGACCAGGTCATTCATGCGGTTAAAAACGCGCAAAAGCGTCGACTTGCCGCATCCTGAAGGCCCGATTATGGCGGTGATGCGTTTTTCCATCACCGTAAAGTTGACATTACGCAGCGCCTGAAAATCTCCGTAAAAGAGACTGAGGCCTTCGGTTTGAATCACGGGAGAGCTCATCCAAACCTCCCTGAGATGTAGTCATCCGTCCGCCGGTCCCGCGGCGCCGTGAAAATGCTTCCCGTGTCGCCCACCTCCACCAGTTCTCCCATGAGAAAAAAAGCCGTTTGATCGCCGACACGGGCCGCCTGTTTGGTGTTATTGGTCACCAAAACGATGGTGTAATGTTTTTTGAGTTTTGACATCGCTTCTTCCACTTTCGCCGTGGAAATGGGATCCAGCCCCGAGCAGGGCTCATCGAATAAAATCACCTCCGGCTCCACGGCCAGCGTCCTTGCGATGCAAAGCCTTTGCTGCTGGCCGCCGGAGAGCTTCATCGCCGGCGAATGAAGCCGGTCCTTGACCTCATCCCATAAATAGGCCTCTTTCAAACAGCGTTCGACGGTCGCCGAGAGTTTATTCCGGTCTTGAATGCCTTGCCGCCGCGGGCCGTAAATCACGTTCTCAAAGATCGTCATGGGAAGCGGCGTGGGGAGGGCAAAAATGATGCCGACCTTTCTGCGCAAAATCACCGGGTCATATTCCCTGTAAACATCTTTATTGTCCAGGAGCACTGATCCCGTGATCTTCATCGCGCTCTCTTCATCGTTGAGGCGGTTCAGCGTTCTCAGGAATGTGGTTTTCCCGGAATTGGCCGGGCCGATGACGCTCAAGATGATATGGGGCGCGATATCCAGATGAACACCCCCCAAAGATGGCTTGCCGTCAAATGAAACGGACAGGTTTTTGACGCTGAGTTTGGGGCTCACCATTTTTTCTTCGCCCGAAAATGGGACCGGATGGTGACCGCGGCCAGATTCATCAAAAGAACGATGGTCAAAAGCACCAATGCCGTTCCATAGCGGATGGGCACGCCGACATTGGGCACCTGTGTGGATAAAACGTACAGGTGATAGGGCAAAGCCATCGCCTGGTCAAAAACGCTTTGAGGCAAACGCGGCAGATAAAAAGCCGCCACGGTAAAAAGAATCGGCGCCGTCTCACCCGCCGCGCGACCGATGCCCAAAATCGTACCGGTCAAAATGCCCGGCAGGGCATGCGGCAAAACGGCGTGCTTGATGGTTTGAAGCTTTGTCGCGCCCAGGGATAAACTTACCTCCCGAAAGGATTTGGGAACGGCGTCCAGCGCCTCGCGGGACGAAGTGATGATCACCGGTAAAATCATGACACCCAGTGTCAATGAGCCTGCCAAAATCGACGCTCCGAAGCGGAAAAAATCGACAAAAAGCGCCAGGCCGAAAAGCCCGAAAACCACCGATGGGACGCCGGCAAGATTCACGATGGCAAGTCTCACAACCCGGCTCAACATCCCTTGACGAGCGTACTCGCTCAAATAAATCGCGGCGCACAACCCCAGCGGCAGGGCGAACACGATCGCTCCCGCCACAAGGCAAAAAGTTCCGACGATGGCCGGAAAAATACCGCCCTCGCGCATGCCGGAACGAGGCATTGTGGTTAAAAATTCCCAGCTAATGGCCGCCAATCCGTTTTTTACGATCACCAGGATCACCACAACAACCGGCAGGATGACCGTCACGGCCGAGGCCAGTAAAAGCGAGAAAGCGACGCGCTGGGTGATCTTGGGAGAGAGCGCGGTCATTTTCGCCTGCGATGGATGAAAACATCCGCCGTCATGTTGACGGCGAAAGTGATGACAAAGAGCACGATGCCGATGGCAAAAAGCGAGAAATAATGATCGCTTCCCTGCACGGTTTCCCCCATTTCCGCGGCGACGGTCGCCGTGAGCGTGCGGACGGGATAAAAAATACCTTTAGGCATGGACGCGGAGTTGCCCGTCACCATCATGACGGCCATGGTCTCTCCCACAACCCGTCCAATCCCCAGCATTACGGCGGCGACGATACCGGACGCGGCGGCCGGCAAAACTACGCGATAAATCGTCTGCCATTGTGTCGCTCCCAAAGCGTAAGCGCCCTCTTTGTAAATCTTGGGCACCGAGTGAAGCGCGTCTTCGGCGATTGACACGACCGTGGGCATGGCCATGAAAGCCAAAATAAATGAGCCGGCAAAAGCCGTCAGTCCCGTCGGCACATCAAAGGTGCTTTTGATCCACGGCACGACGGTCACAATGCCGATAAAACCCAGCACCACGCTCGGGATCGCGGCCAAAAGCTCAACGCCTGACTTCAGGATTTCTTTGATCCTCGGCGGCGCCACTTCCGCGATGTAGACAGCGCAGGCGATGCCCAATGGAATGGAAATAATCGCCGCTCCGAGCGTCACCAAAAGTGACCCTAAAATCAGTGGTAAAATGCCGAACCCGGGCGGCTCGGAAATGGGATACCATTTTTTCCCTAAAAGAAAATCGCCTAACGTTTGAGTTTGAAAAAGGAGAGTCCCTTCCTTTAGAAGAAAAAAGAAGATGAGGCCTACGGCGATGATCGAGGCCAGGCCGCTGGCGCGGATGATGGTTTCAAACAAAAACTCTTTAAGCTTATACCTTACCGGCATTCGATCACGCCGCCACCGGCACAAAATCGGTTTTGGAAACGATTTCCTGTCCCTCTTTCGAAAAAATAAAATCCATGAACGCTTTCACCGCCCCCTGAGGTTCGCCCTTGGTGTATACATAAAGAGGCCGTGAGATCGGGTAATCCCCCGCGATCACACGATCCGTCGTCGGCGCCACGGCGGGCGAATGCTCATCCTTGGCCAGCGGAACCGCTTTTTGGGCGGAACTCAGATAACCCATCCCGTAGTACCCGATAGCCGCCTCATTCTGTGAAACCTCGTCCGCGATGGCTTGGCTGGACGGCAACAAAAGCGCCTCGGGTGAAAATTCACCTGTCCCGGCCAGCACATGCTCCTTGAAATAAACATGGGTGCCGGAATTCACCTCGCGGGAGAGTACCACAATTTTTTCGTCTTTTCCACCGACTTCTTTCCAATTCCGGATTTTTCCCGCGAAAATACCGGCGAGTTCATCCATCGTCAGTTGAGACACCGGATTTTTAGGATGCGCCACAACCGCGATGCCATCGATCGCCGGTTTGAATTCAACGGCGTGAACGCCTTTTTTCTCGGCCAGCGCGCGTTCCTTGTCCTTGATCTGACGCGAGGAGTTGGCCATGTCACAAGTCCCGTTGATCAGCGCCGCGATTCCGGTGCCGGATCCGCCTCCGGTGATGGCTATAAAAACCTCAGGATTTTTTTTCATGAATTCCTCGGCCCATGCCTGAGAGAGATTCACCATCGTGTCGGACCCCTTCACCTGAATCGACGCGTCATCCTTGGCGAAAACCGCCGGAGCGACCAATAAAATACCGATTATGATCACGATTATTTTTTTTGTCATTGTATTCTCCTATTAAAATTTTGTCATTTTGTCCTGTCATTCCGAGTCCCCTTCAGAGGAGCTCGGAATGACAGGACCGTGTTAAAACTTGTAAACGAGATCCGCCTGGGAGCGGAAAACGCTTTCATTCGCGCTCGAGGACACCAGCGTCGTGGGGTTGAGCGGCCTGACCACAAAACCGGTCCAGTTGACGGTGATGGCGTCGGTCAATTGGTAGACCAGGCCGAATTTGTGCCCCTTGCGGTTGGTGTGCCCCGTGTTGCCGGGCCCGCCGAAATCGGCGTCGCTGAAAGCCGCCATCACGGCATTGGCCTCGATTTCATAATAACCCCAGAACGCCTCCCACTCGCCTTTCTTCCCGGCTTTGCCGAATTTGAACCCCGCTCCCCAGGCGTCCTCTTTTTCGCCGAAAGCCGCCTCATTGCCGTCGGTGTCGTCGGTGTTGGTGACGAAATTGTACCAAAGCGTCAGAGGCCGCCCGCCGACGGGGATCCGGATCTCCGGGTAAAAATCCCAGATCTCAAACTCGTCGCCGTCGGCGGAGTTGGTGCGCAAATAATTCGTGCCCGCGGTGTTGTTGCTGACCGTGCGGGAATAATTCACCGTGTTGTAAAAACCAAGCGCCAGGCTCAAGTCGACCGGCCGATCGGCGCCGAAGTTGACCGTCGACCAATTCAGCGCGCCCTGATAACCGTACAGCTGGGCGTCCGTGTCGGCGCCGGAGTTCTCATTTACAATAAATTGCCCCATCGCCGCGTCCAGGCTCACCTGGTTTTCTTCGGCGCTCAAGATCTGGAACCGGGCCTTTTCGTACAACCCTTCCGGCGTCACGTCGCCGTCCCACAGGATGGGCGTCGAGTATCTGGCGAAGGGATTGTCGAATTTGCCCGCGCCGATAGTCGCGCCCTTGAGCGCGCCGTAGTCTTTCAGGCTGTTGGGCGAAACCTCGGCATAGGCCTTATCGATGACAATGGATTTAAAGGTGAAATAACCGGGGTTGCCCAGGGTGGCGTTGGTCGAAACCTGGTCGGTGGTGTTGCCGGTGGCCAGACGAAAACCCGTTTTCCAGTCGTCGCCAAAGTCCTTCTCAAAACCCCAGCGCAGGCGGACGCGGGATCGGTTTCGCGAGCGGTCGGTGGCGCCGGCGTCGGTGTTTTTATCGAAATAATCAAAATACTCCTGCCGCAAACGGAAATCGCCGCCAAACTTGGCGCCCTTGAGCCAGGGCGCGGCTTTATCGCTCATCGGGGCTGTCGAAGGCTGAACCGGGACGGAAGGTTGGGGCGTTTCAATCACGCGGCTGGATTCCAGTTGCTGGAGCCGGACATTCTGCCGATCAATGGTCGACTGCATCTGGGAAAGCTGTTGTTTCATACTTTCCAACAAGGACATCATCTCAGGATCCGCCGCGTACGCCGCGGGCCTGACCAAAAAAAGCATCAGGGCCGCCAGGGTCAACACCTTCTTTTTCATCATCATCTCCTTTGTTTTATTTTATGACCTGGCGACAGATTACAAAAGAATTGTGAAGATATGATGAAGAGATAATTAATTTTGGTTGGGTTACGTATAGCGGTTGCGGTGACGATGCCCGTATCGTCCGTCGTTTGCGTCTTTCGTTTTGATCGTGACGCTACCGTTACCGCGTTCCGATACGGGCTTCGTTACCGCAACCGCAATCCGTTATTCAGGCTGGGCGCTCAGGATTTTGATGAGCTCTTCGACAAGCAGGGTGTGCTTTTTCTCGTCGGTGATGAGGCGTTCCAGATGCGGCTCGATGGAGTGTCCTTTGTGGCGCCGGCGGCTTTCTTCCAAAAGAGCGGTGTAATCCGCCACGCTTTTTTTCTCGAGTTCCAGCATTTTGTCAAAACGCAGTTTCCAGATCTCGTGGTACAGACGCCGGTCCATTATCGGCCTGTCCCCATCTCAACGATGAGCTTTAGAAGCTCGGCATGATGCTGGGTATCTTCGATTAGAATTTTAAATATCTTTTTGACCCGCTCCCGGTCCTTTTCGGCGAAGTAATTCAAATCATCCGAATTCAGGCAATAAAGCATGAGGATATAGATATCGATCTCCTCTTCTTCAAGCGACTTGGCGATTTTCTTGATGAAGTCAACCGACAGGGCCATAAACCTCCGCCTGCACCCTTTTTACAGTAAACGCGCTTCGGCCAAAGAATGAGGCGTCCGGTCCCAAGCCCTGGTCATCATTCCCCGTCCATCGATCCATTGCCGCACAAAGCGCGGTTTTCCATTGTCCAGATGATCCGCGTCAAAAAAAGTGCGGATATCCACCTGTCCGTCGGCATTGGCGTCCTGCTCCCATTTATAAACCACGCCATTTTTGAAAAAGCGCCAATAATCGGCCTTCCCATCGCGATCCCGGTCTTCGGCGATCTTCCAGGCCACCCCCGTGAAATAACGATAAACCCACGTGTCCACCTGCCCGTCGCGGTCGGTGTCTCTCTCGGTGATTTCCGGAAGAGCGTGCATCGGCGCCGCCATCAAACCGTAAACAGCCATCGCCATTAAAATTGTCAATCCGTTTCTCATTGCTACCACCCCCTATGCATATTCTACACCCCCTTATCGCCTTTCTTTATTGAATTTGAATCTTCGCTTTTTTCGGCTTGGCAATCCTCCGATAATCTCTTTTTTTCCTCCGCGCGAAGATCGTTGTGGATCGCCATGTAAACGCTTTGTGTTTCGATCCGAAAATGGCTGCGCAGAAGGCATACAAGGTACATTCCCTGCGTGTGAAGGGACAACGGCGCCATGGGGGTTCGGGAAATTTTAAATTTGGCCAGAGAGGAATGGATGGCCTTCAAATGATCCCGGAAATCACCATGTTCGAAATACAACAGATGCGTCATCGCCTCAAGCCTCGGCAAAAAAGAGACTAGGAGTGGAAAAATCTTCTTTTCCTCGATTTCAATATGCTCTAAAAGATGTTTTCTTAAGACAGACAGCGACCGGGAAACAGCGGAAATATTGGCGCGTTGATGATAACGGCCTTCATAGCGAAGTTTGTCAAGCGCTTCATAGAAAAGATCGGCCTCGCGAAGAATAACCGCGTGATCGTCTCTCAGAGATTGGCAAACACACACATTACTGCCGCATTGGGTCAGTTCCATTTCATGCTCCTTCTTCTCATTCTCACAAAAAGAGCGTACCGCTTAATGGAAATACAGTCTGTGACGGGTATCACAAAGACAGGATTCAGGAAAGGAGTTTTTTTAAAGACTCTTTATTTTTGATGATAATCTGGCGGGATTTGATGTCGATGAGTTTTTTTCTTTTGAGATCGGAGAGTTGGCGGGCGACGGTTTCACGGGCCATACCCAGTCTGTGGGCCAATTCTTCGCGCGTGAAAGACACCTCGATGCTGTCCGAGGCTAGATCCAGTAGAAATTTGATAAGGCGTTTTCGGCTGTCTTTAAGAGCGATTTCCTCGATCAGTTCACTGAAACACCGCAGGCGCTCGGCAAAAAGCCGGTTCAAGCTATGCGCGAGCTTGGTGTTCTCGTCGACCAAACGAATATAATTCTCGCGGGAAAGAAACCACACCGTGGAGGGGTCGGCCGCCTCGGCGCTGGAAGCGCACTGCCACCGGCGGGAGCCTGGATTGCAGGCACAGGTATCCCCCGGACCCAGCGTCTCCAGAATCTGCTCGCGGCCGGACGGAGAAGTCCGGAAAAGCTTTACGCGACCGGAGCGGACAAAAAAAACGCGCTCGCATGCCGCCCCCTCCATAAAAAGGGACTGGCCCTTCTTAAAGCTTTTCTCCCTTAAACACGTCTTGACGGCGGAGAGTTCTTTCTCGGAAAGCCCCTGAAAAAAAGGGATTTGCTCAATGGCAATGGACATGCGGTGAGAATAACATAAAACAAAGCCTATCGGCAAAAAACGTAAGGGCGGTCACTTATTGACCAATAATCATGCGGACAAAACGGCGTGAATGCGGTTTTTTCCCAGGGACTTCGCCTGAAACATGGCCTTGTCAACCTGCTCGATGAACGCGGAAGTCGTCAGGGCGTGGATATCCTTGAAGTAGGCCGCGCCGACGCTGAGCGTGAGTTGGATGTGGCGGTCGCCGACGTCGAAAGGCTCCTGGCCGATATTTTTTTGAATCCGCTCGGCCACGATTTGCGCCGACCGAAGGTCCGTTTCGGGAAGAATGACGATGAACTCGTCGCCGCCGTACCGGCCCACAATATCGATCCGGCGAACACTGCCGTTCAAAAGCTCTGCGAACCGGCGCAGAACGGCGTCCCCGGCCGGATGGCCAAAACGGTCGTTCACGGATTTAAAATTATCGATGTCGATCATCATGCCGCAAAGCGCGCGGCCGTGCCGCTTGGTTCGCTCGACCTCGCGGTCGATTTCTTCGAGAAGGTGGCGGTGGTTATAAAGGCCGGTGACGTCGTCGGTCATCGACTGCGTCTGCAACAGCGCGACGCGTTGCTCGATCGCCCGATAACGGGCCAAGAGCTCGTTATAAGAGGGCTTTAAATTCAAGAATCACCTGGTGGCCGTCGTAATCGTTTTTGCCGGAAGACAAACCGTTATTGTCTTCAAACTGATAATGATGGTATAGGAGATACACGCGCCTGTCTTTATTGAATTTCCAATGAAGCGCCGCTTCGGGAATGGTTTGGTGGGATCGGAAATTCATCGCCTGCCACTCCCCCACGGAAAAAAATTGGCGAATGCCGCCTTCGACACTCAAGCTTTCCGTCAGCTTCAGCGCGCCGCTCAGTGAAGCGTTGAAAACGTCCTTGTCGATGTCGGAGGCGGCCGCCGGCGCGCCTTTACGGAATTTCGCGTGCTCCAGATAGCTGTTTATCGTAAGCTCGGGCGAGAATTTCCAATCCGCGCCGAGGCGGTGAACCCCGATGGATCCTTTTTTGGAATCGGCGATGGACGGAAAATACGAGTCGCCGAAAATCGTGTCCCCGGCGCGGGTCGAGGTGTCGATCTGCCATAATTGGTACAAAATGCCTTTGATTTTAAAATCCGCCGTGACCGGCAAAGTCCCCTGGGCTTGGAATCCCTCAAAATTGGAAGGGTAATGTTCCGTCTTGTGAAAGCCCATGAGCTCATAATTCTCATCCAGGCGCTGAAACTGCGCGCGCAGTTCGCGCCCCGAGGGGTGTTTGAAAAGCGCGCCCGTGACAATCGCGTTTCCCTGATGACTTTCGTTGGCGATATCCCTGTCATAATCGGTTCCCGCCAAAGTGAAAAAGGGGATGAAACGGTCCGACACCCTGCAGGAAGAATCAATGGCCCACACGCCTTCCTCTTCCCTGGCCCCGTTGGCCGGGCGCCGGCCCACATTCCAAATGTAAGAAAACCCGGCATTGGCCCGGCCGATGTCGACTGACGTCCGGCCGCCGACGGCGTCGCGCTCAAGGTCCGAAAGCGGCGCCGGCTCCGTGGCGCCCGAGAAGACTTCCAGGTCCCAGTGTTTTCCGTCGGCGTATTCATAATCCCCCAGAAAATCAAAACCTCTCACCGGATGCCGGCCTTTTTCGAGTTTCCGATCCGACTTTTCAAAGAAACTGGAGTTGGTGATGGGCGTACGCCACACAAGACTTCCCAGTTTGACCTGATTTTTTTCCTCGCGCGAAAAAGCCGGAAGCTCGCTGGACCGCAGCGTCCCTCCGACGATCCCGTAACTCAACCGGTCTTTTTTTCCCTCCAAAAACGCGTGATAGAAATCCGCCGAAAAATGCGGTGTTTGGATCGCGCCGTTCTCGCGGGAAAAATTATCCCAAGGCAGCTCCTCCCCGAACACGCGCCCCACCGTGCGGTCTCCGATGAGTCCATAGAGTTCGGCCAACACACCCCACCGGAGGTCCTCATGCACCGGATAGGCCACGCCAATGTGGGTATTGTTGGTGAGCGCTTCGCCGTCGGTCAGCGGAAAATTAGCGTTGGTCGTAATGCCCGACCCGTTGAATGAAGACTGCTTCCCGCCCCAGTTAAACTCAAAAATCGACATGTCATAGGTATTGGCGAGATTTTGTACCTCGGCGCCGGGGCCGTCCAGAGAGTTGAATGTGGCGATAAAATGGGTCTTTCCGATGATTTCCGGCTCTTCGGCAAATGAAATGGTTGTGGTTATTAAAAACACAAAAAGTGTGAGCGGGTACGCGAGTGCGCGAGTTAAAGGAATTCCTTTAACTGGCATACCCGCACACCCGTTCACTCGCGCACATATTTTCACCGAAGAAATAAATGCGTCACGGGCGGCCACAACAGGGTCGTCGCCACGCCGATTCCCAAAAGAAAAACCATGAGAACAGCCGGCTGATTCCATTCCTTGGATCGCAGCATGCGGTGAAGAATAAACCAACTGATAAGCCAGGCTAAAAGCGAAAGCGTTTCCTTGCCGGAATAAGGACCGATGCCCTCAGCGCCCGGCATCCACAATTTACCAATGTTAAAAACGGTTTCTTTGAAAGCCTCCGAAATCTCTGTCCCCAAATTGACCGCTGACAGGGTTAAAATACCTATCATGGAAGATAAAAACGCGGCTTGGGCGGCGCCTTTTTTCTCTAAATTTGTTTTCATGTTGTCCCCTCCGTAATGTCATTTCGAGCGCAGCGAGAAATCTTCCGGAAGATCCCTAACTTTGTTCGGGATGACAGCGTGATTTTAAACCGGCTTAAGTTTTGTGACAGCGGCTCCCAGGCCGAAGGCCACTAAAAAATAGAAAAACGCCAGAAGAAGCAAAAGAGCCGTCGTCTCCCGCAAAATACGGTTGGATTGAATACGATTTCCGTAAAGGCAGATGATGAAAGCAGCGGCCACCGCCAGAGGAAGCGTAAATAAAGCGGTGAACTCTTTAAATTCGAAAAAGATTTTATGCACTTCCGGAGAATTTTCGAGAAAATAGGTTCGAGGACCGCCCTTGGCGCGATAGGGAATATAAAGCCAATTGCCCAGCACGATAGTGACAAAACAAATGGCCGCGTTGAGGACGCTTCCGGTTTCCAGATCCCCGATAGAAACGGACTCTCCCGTCCATAACCGGAAAGCCTGGAAAAGACCGATGGTCATCGTCACCATGAGAACACCGGCCAGGAGCCCATGGAAGGCGCTTCTTAAACCGTAAATCGTCTCTCCGAGCAGCGCTTCAGCGGGAGCGCTCGTCAAAAGCATGATCGCCGCGATTTGACTGAGCACTAAAAGAACACCCAGAATGAGGATTTTATTCGAACGTCTTTCGATGAAGCCGGAACTTGGCATACAACCTCCTGTTAGTTCGAACTGTACCAGAGCGCGCCCAAACCGTCTGTGACCGGTATCACAGTTCATGGTAACATAACTTTATGCTAATGGAATCAAAACCGGATAAAGTTTTGCTTCATTCCTGCTGCGCGCCCTGCTCGGGGTCTGTGATTGAGGACATCCATAAGGCAGGGGTGGCGCTTTCCATTTATTTTTATAATCCCAACATCCATCCCCGCAGGGAATACGACATCCGCAAGGAAGAAAATATCCGTTATGCCAAAAAAATGGGCATTCCTTTTATTGACGCCGATTATGACGCCGACCGCTGGTTTGAAAGTATGAAGGGCCATGAAATGGATCCCGAGCGGGGTGAGCGCTGTTCGATGTGTTTTGAGATGCGCTTCGTGAAAACCGCCGAATACGCCTATCAAAACGGTTTCGATACGATCACCAGCTGCCTGGGAATTTCCCGCTGGAAAGATTTTGACCAGGTTACCGCCGCGGGAGTCAAAGCGGCCTCGCTATTTCCCGGCATCCGTTACTGGGCCTACAATTGGCGAAAAGAAAATGGCTCTAGCCGCATGATTCAAATCGCCAAACGTGAGGAGTTTTACCAGCAGCAGTATTGCGGGTGCGCCTACTCGATGCGGGACACCAACAAATGGCGCGCTTCCCAGGGTCGTCCGGCCGTGCAAATCGGAAAAGACTATTACAGCCTATTCGCTCCTAAGCGCCCGCCACTTCCGGAACGCGCTCCAAAAAATAAATAACGCCGAACCCGCCATAATCACGATCAGCGTGATATTGAGATTCACGATAAAAGCGGTCGCGTTTTTCGGCCAGTAATGATTGGCCACCATTTGATAAGCGGCCGTCAGCGTCGTGACCGTCACAAAAACCATCGGAACAAGTGTCACCCATAAATATTTCCATTTTTTCATCCGCGCCAGCACGGTTGTGCCCACCGCCAGCGCGATAGCCGCCAAAAGCTGATTGGCGATGCCGAACATCGGCCAAATCGTGCTGATGGAGGCGTTCCAAATCAGATATCCCCACGCCACGACCACAAGCGTGCTGGATAAAACGGTTCCCGGCACCCAGTCCTGGCGCTTAAACGGCGCGTGAACCCGTCCCAAAAACTCCTGAAGAATAAAACGCGCGATCCGCGTGCCCGCGTCTATCGTCGTTAAAATAAAAAGCGCCTCAAACATGATCGCAAAGTGATACCAGTACTGCATGAGGCCTGCCAAGCCCGGGATGGACCCGAAAATCTGCGCCATTCCCACCGCCAAAGAAACAGCGCCCCCGGTCCTCCCTACAAGACTTTTCTCACCCACCTGGGCGGTCAACGCTTCCAAGTTCACCGGTGTTCCGATGGACGGGTCAAGCCCTTGATAAATAGCCGGAGGCACATTGATCGCGTAAAAATCTCCCGGATGAAGCGCGCAAGCGGCAATCAGGCAAACCACCGCCACCAATGCCTCTAACAGCATGCACCCATAGCCGATTGAGCGGGCATGACATTCATTGGAAATCATTTTAGGAGTGGTCCCTGAGGAAACTAGCGCATGAAAACCGGAAATGGCGCCGCACATAATCGTGATGAAACAAAAAGGCCAGACTTTCCCCGGAACGATGGGTCCTCCGCCATGGATAAAAGGCGTCAGCGCCGGAAACTGAAGTTTAGGGTTCACCAAAGCGATGCCGATGATGAGAAAAAGCACCGTTCCCAGTTTCATATAGGAACTCAGATAATCCCGCGGCGCCAGCAAAAGCCATACCGGTAAGACCGACGCGAAAAAACCATAAACCGCAATGGCGATGATGATGAGTTTACGATCCAGAAGAAAAATAGAATTAAGGAACGGGATTTCCGGAACAAATTTTCCAAAGATAACCGCCGCCAGAAGAGCGGTCACCCCGGCAATCGTGGCCACGCGCACCGCTTTTGCCGAACCCCCATGGCGGCCGAACATGTAGCCGCCCATCAGCATCGCGATGGGAATACTCGCCGCGATCGTAAACGCTCCCCAGGGACTCTCGGCCAGCGCATTGACCACGACAAAGCCAAGGCCTGCCAGCGCCACAATCACGATGAATAAAATCGCAAGCGCGCAGGCAAAACCGGCCGGACGGCCGATTTCCTCACGGGCGATTTCCGCCAGCGACCGGCCTTCCCTGCGCGTCGAAGCCACAAGGATGACAAAGTCCTGAACCGCGCCCCCTAACACCACGCCGACAACAATCCAGATCAAGCCCGGCAAAAAACCAAACTGCGCGGCCAGCACCGGCCCGATCAGCGGCCCCGCGCCGGAAATCGCGGCGAAGTGATGCCCGAAAAGCACCCATTTGGACATAGGGTAATAATTATGCTCGTCGCGGTGGGTGTAAGCGGGAGTTGAACGCGCGGCATCCAGCGCGAAAACCTTGGCCGCCAAAAAAGCGCTGTAGTACCGGTAACCGATGGTAAAAATTCCAAGGGTTATGATCATCAAAGGCAGCGCGCGCATGAGCCATATCTTACAAAAAAACCCTTTTTTTGGATATAATGATGACCTATGCGTTTGGCCAACACACGACAACATCCCGAAGTCCTGCCTCTTTTGTTAGCTGCCCTAACCTGTCTGATTTTTGGTCTTCGCCTGCCCACTTTGACGATGAAAGAACTGGTGTTCAAAGAAAAAACATTTTCCATTCTTTCTGGAATACAAAATCTCTACGAAAAGGAATATTATTTCCTAGCGCTGATTATTTTTGTCTTCTCGGTGGTATTTCCGATGGTAAAACTAGCGGCTTTAGGAGCGATATGGCTGGGGGATTTGTCTTATAAACGACAAACCCAAATCATCGCGTGGCTGGAGCGGCTGGGTAAATGGTCCATGTTAGACGTTTTCGTCGTCGCGGTGACCATTATCATCACCCGAATGTCCCGTCTTCTGGAAGCGCGTCCTGAAATCGGCATTTACGTATTTGGGACGGCCGTCATTCTTTCCATGTTGGCCACCTGGCGTATCGAACACATTCTCAAACTGCCTCAACCCACAAGCCTTGGGACCTAATCAGTAATTACCGTAGATGCCGAGCCGCACCCCGGCACCTACGTTGGCCGTGGACAGCCCTTTACACCACGCGGATCATTCTGGCTTCTTTCATGTCCGCCATGAGCTGCACCCGAACACGGTCATCAACTTTATATTGTCCTATCATTCCCTGCTTGACGATAACCCGTCTTTCCCGGCCGGTCGTGTCCCGCACGACGATTTCATTGGCCCGGTAGTCCACTCTAACGATCGTGCCTTCAAAATCCCGCACCTCTTCGTTTTTTAAAATCACGACCGGGACTTCCGTCACCGCCACCGCCTGAGGAATCACCATCGGCTGTGTCACGACAATCGGCGTCTGACCGGCGCCTATCGTTACATCCAGCGCTTGAGAAGAACCCATCGGCGCGTGATCATTCCCCGCGAGGCTGACAATAATCCGGTGATTTCCTGGAGGCAGATGGTGAAAACTGAGTTTGGTGGCCGTCGTCGCGATAATGGGGCCGCCATTGATTTGATAATGAAGATGTCCCTGCCCGGGACGGGCCATCTCCCCTGAATCGGCGGGATCCACAATCTGCAATCCCTGGACATCCACTTTGACCGTCGCTTCATTTTTCAACGCTTTGGCGTCCCGGTCGACCAGCTGCGCCTGGAAAGACTGGGCGAATAAAACCGAAGCGCCCGCCAAACTGCATCCGATCATCACAAGACCCATTAATATTTTTTTCATGTTACACCCTCCTTTTGCCTCACTTCCGGAAAATAGCAAATCAGCGATTAAAAAAGCGTTAAAAGACCGTTAATTAATTTTAATTCAGCTGACAAGAAACCCGCCTTTTTTCCTCATGATTTCAATCGCGCGGGCATGCACTTGTTTGGGTGTCAAAAAATCCGGATTACCGGAAATTTTCTCGGAAAGAAGGTGAGGGTAGCGGTTGACGCTCCTGAAAATATCGGATTCATAGTCCACCGCCGCCAGTAAAAGCGGGGGGCCTTCCTTGCCCAGAAATTCCGTGACCCCCTTACTCACCTGGCGGCAATATTCCGAAATACGGAGTTTTTCATCCTCTCTGCCGCCTCCATGCCCATGGGTGATGAGATTGGGTTTGGATGCCGAAGCGATTCGATGCCCGCGGAACATTTTTCCAAATTCAAAAAACCGCTCGTCACTTTCAGCTTTGCCGGCCGGAATTTTCCCGTTCGATTTTATTTCCGTGATGGCCCCCAGAGTGCACGAAAAAAGCCGGGCATATTTTTGGCTGAGACACAGAACATAAAAACGCCCCGTTTTCCGCCGCGCGAAACGGTTTTCGGGGACTCTTTTTTTGAAATAAGCTCTCTTTTCACGGGCCATGGTCAGTCGGGAGCGCCATCGGTCACAGCGCCCACTTCCTCCTCGTCCTCATCGGTCAGAAAAATTTCCTTTTTTTCCTGATAATGCCGGCAAGCGGTCACTACCCCGGTCAGCACCTCGGCCGCCGTTTCAAAAAGCGCCTGGGCATGCGGTTCATCCACCTTGCGGCTGTCCTCTCGCAAATGATGAATCATGTCTTTTAACCGGATTTCCCACTCGCGGACCAAATCATTTGGATTTCTACCCATGTTGGAAAGCCCTCCTCACCCACCATAAATGAGGCGGCCTAAAGAAAGGATTAATTTAACGTTAAAAGAATTTAATTGAAGTCGAAGCGGAGTTGGCGAAGTTTTGGGGCAAAGGCCGCCGTAACCCCAACAACCACCAGCGTGATCACGCCTCCCACGGCCACGCAGGGAATCGTGCCGATCCAGGAGGCCAGCATGCCACTTTCAAAAGCGCCCAATTCGTTGGAAGAGCTGATGAAAATAAAATTGGTCGCCGCGACGCGGCCTCTCAAATGCTCAGGAGATAAAAGCCGGACCATGGATCGGCGGATGACAACGCTCACTCCATCAAAAACACCGCTAAAAAAGAGGGAAATCATGGACAGCCAGAAATTTTTCGAAAACGCGAATACCAGAATGCTGATTCCAAATCCCGCCACCGTCAGAAGCAGATTGCGTCCGGCATGCGCCAATGGCGCCTGGCGCGTGGCCCAAAGCATGGTCACCAGCGCCCCAAAGGACGGCGCCGCGTTTAAAAATCCAAGTCCCCGGGCGCCGACACGCAGGATCTCATCCGCGTAAATCGGTAAAAGCGCCACCGCTCCCCCAAAAAACACGGCGAATAAGTCCAGCATCAGCGCGTTCAAGAGCACCGGATGTTTCCATACAAATTGCCAACCCACACCGATGCCCCTGAAAATAGAAGCGCGTTGGGGAGAAACCAGTAACCGGGCCGGTATCAAAAAAGTGCAAACCCAGGCGGCCACAAAACCGGCGGCGATTGAAAGATAAGAAACGGCCGCTCCCCACGCGTCAAAAATAAAACCGATGAGAGCCGGACCAACCACCGCCGAAGCCAGCCAGGTGCTGCTGATCCAGGAGGAAGCATTAACGGTGAGTTCTTTTGGGACGATTTGCGCTTCAAACGCGGCGGCGGCCGGTTCCGCGAATCCTCTGGCCACGCCCGCCAGGAAAATAACCCCGTACAATCCCAAGAGAGCATTGGACCATTTCCAGGACAAGAGAACTAAAGCGATCGCGCAAAGAATCGAAGCCGCGCGCGTCATTAAAAGGATTTTTCGCCGGTCAAAATGGTCGGCGACATAGCCGCCAAACAGCACCAGGGAAATCGCGGGAATAGCCTCAATCAATCCCAGCCAGCCCAGCGACAAGGGATCGCGCGTAATCCGGTAGATTTGGAAACCGATCACCACCGCCAGCGCGCGACTGGCCATCGTAAAAAAGCCGACGGCGCTGATAAAAAGGCGCACGTCGGCTATCTTTAACGCGTCTGAAAAACCGGTACGGCTAGTCAGAGGACTGATTAATGCGCGTGGTGCTGTTCCACGGTTGACTCTTCCGCCTCAGCGGACACTGTTTCCGTAGAGGCCCCCTTCAGGGCGCAGCAGCCGTCTCCCGCATAAGCCTGAACTTGAACCAACGACAACGCTCCCAATATCATCAACATCAACAACGCTCTGCTTTTCATGCATTTCCCCTTTTTTATTATTTTCCATGCCCAAAGTATACCATACGTTTCATGTAAGAGTCCCGCCCCGCCCTAAACCCGCCCATCTCATTTCGAGGCCAAGGGCCGAGAAATCTTTCTTTTCGGTTGCGGTAACGAAGCCCGTATCGTCTATCGGTAACGTCTTGCGGTCCAGATTTTGACGTCACCGTCACCGAATACCGATACGGGCTTCTTTAACGCCGGACGCAACCGTTTCTTAGGGGAGTACCGAAACAGCTACTGAGGAAATAACCGTCAGAGTCAACAACGTAAAAAACAATGTTTTCATACCGCCTCCTTTTTACTTTAAGCATTTTCATTATGCGAAAAATAAATTTAAAGGCGGGTTAATTTACAATTAAATCTCGTTCATTAATATTGACCGCTGTCCGGCGCCGGCGCGGCTGAGCCATCTTCTTTCTGATTTTTTTCAAGCAGTTTTTTGTTTCTTTTTTGTTCCTGTTTGGCCTTTTTCATGGCCTCTATTTTTCTCTTATCACGGCCGAAATTTTCTCTCATAGATACCTCCCATTAACTGAAAAGAAAACCCCCGCTCCTTGTGAGAGCGGGGGTTTCGATGAAAAACGACGTTAAAGTTTAACGACGTTCGCGGCTTGCTCGCCTTTGGGACCCGCAACGATATCAAACGATACCAGCTGGCCTTCGGCTAAGGTCTTGAATCCTTCGCCCTGGAGCGCAGAAAAATGGACGAATACGTCCTTCTTTCCGCCTTCGGGTGTGATGAATCCATAACCTTTTTGATCGCTAAACCACTTGATGGTGCCTTGTGTCATTGTGTTTATCTTCCTTATTTACTTGTTTGAATAAATGTCTTTGGCCCTACATTAAACGAAAAACCACGGATCAAGTAAAGTCCGCGGTTTAAAAAAACTGTCCCGTGTAAGCATCAAAAACAACCTTTACTAACAACGCGGTAAGTATACCTATATCCCCGGCCAATGTCAAGTCCATCTTATGGTTATGTCAACCCAAAGTTAAAATGTCCGGTTTTCACCAAAGTTAAAATGTCCGGTTTTAAGGGATCGGGATTGCACCTGTCGGAAGGTTCTTTCCTTCCAAGGATGGTC
>JACQQX010000060.1 GCA_016206805.1 Candidatus Omnitrophota bacterium | reverse complement strand
GGAGCGGAGCCGAGCGCCAACGCGAGGCGGAGCGGCGCAACAAGTTACGTTAAATTGCGTTCAAGGTTTTTTGTTTTAATTAAATTATGTGGTAGGATTGGGACAAAATTCGACAGAGACTTTGAGCTCCACCACTTTGAAGTTTCGAACCCCGGGTTAAGGGCGCGGGCAGTATGCCCGCCGACGCTTTGGTGGCGGGGCGCGGGCGTTAACTCATTCCCACGAATCCTCGCCGCCACCCTGCCCGACCCATTCTCCAACGCCGTGACACCTGTATCCTTCAGTGAAATAACGACTTCCAGGGAGTTTCTTGAAAATCGGACGCTTTTGACCGTTTTCTGGATGATTAGGCTCTGGTGTAAAAGGGTGAATTACTCTATAGAGAAGATAAAAGATCCGAAGGCGTGATCTTAAATGCCTTGGCGAGCTTGATTATTGAATCCAGTTCAATCGCCGAAGTTTTAATTAAGCTCTCAAGTCTCTGAATGTGCCTGACATGGATTTTGGCCCTATTCGCCAGTTCCATCTGCGTCCATTTCTTTTTCTTGCGTAGCTCTCTCAATCTCTTCGCAAAGTCCTTCCGAGCTTCCAGAATCTCCCTCTTCAAACCAGTCCCCCCCTCGCCTAAATACAATATTATTTTCTATCATACCCCACTCCCGCCAAAAAACCTAAATCCCTCATTTTATTGAGTATTTTATAGTTCGCACGCTCTATACAGCGTTTTTTATTGAAATGATTACCGTACCCTGTTAAACTACCTAGACACGGTATTTAGAGCGTGCTGCATATGAGACAAGTTAGAGTAGTGGCCGGGCTATGGTATTGTATTTTGATGCTTTTATTTCTAGGTGTCAAAAAAATACTTATTTTTTCCTATAAAAGTATTTTAAAAACGAAGAATAAAATAATGGGAGGGTCCTGATGAAAAAGTGCGCAATCTATACCCGTGTCTCTACGACGATGCAGGCCGAGGTCGAATACAACTCCTGCGAAGCTCAAAGAGACAAAATTCTGGCTTTTATTAAAAGCCAGGAAGATATGGAAGTATTCCGGGAGTATTCGGACCCTGGATGTTCCGGCGGGGATTTGGACAGGCCCGGTCTAAAAGCGTTATTAGAGGATATTGAAGGCGGGCAAATTAACTTGGTCTTGACCTACAAAATTGACCGATTGACGCGCTCCTCGAAAGATTTTTATACGTTGATCGAATTATTTGAAAAACACGGCGTCTCATTTATCTCCGTGACGGAAAGATTTGATACCTCATCCCCGTCCGGTCGCCTTCTTCGAAACGTCATTCTGACCTTCGCACAGTTCGAAAGAGAAATGATCGCCGAACGTATAAAAGATAAGCTTCAACAAAGAGCGGAAAAGGGCATGTGGCACGGCGGAAGCATTCCCTTCGGCTACAAAACCGTCGATAAAAAACTGGTCGTTGATAAAAAGGAAGCGGAAATTGTAAAACAGATTTTTGAACATTTTGTATTAAGCGGCTCCCCTTTTGAAACGACAAAATTCGTCAGGGAAAACAATGTCGGAAATTCTCTGATAAAAGCTCCTATGTCGCAAAGCGGCATTTACCACCTTTTAAGTAACCCTGTTTACGCCGGTGGGATTAAATGGTACGACAAGGTCTACTCCGGACAGCATACACCCATTATTTCAAATGAGCTGTTTGATCACGCCCGGCAACTCTTAAAAACAAAGGTCGTTAAAAGGGGCCTGCGTCCGAGCCGGGACTATCTGTTATCGGGATTGATCAAATGCTCTGAATGTGGCTCGGGAATGAACGCTTATCACGCCAATAAGAAAGGCAAGCGCTACTTTTACTACAAATGCTACAAAGTGATCCAAAATGGCCCTCAAGCCTGTTCGCTCAAGTCCGTCAACGCCGACAGCATTGAAAATTTGCTGATCGAACACCTCATCCGCATGTCCCAGGACGATCAGTATATCGACACAATGGCCTTTAAAATGGCCCACGAAGTCCCTGGGCTGACAGAACACGAACTTTTGGACTCCGTGTATCGAACCACCTCAAAAAACATCAAAAATGCCCTCCGGGACTTCAAAAAAGGCATTGAGGCTGGGTCTCGGTTGGAGCAGAGCCTAATCATCCAGAAAACGGTCAAAAGCGTCCGATTTTCAAGAAATTCCCTGGAAGTCGTTGTTTCACTGAAGGATACAGGCGTCGCGGCGTTGGAGAATGGGTCGGGCAGGGTGGCGGCGAGGATTCGTGGGAATGAGTTAACGCCCGCGCCCCGCCACCAAAGCGTCGGCGGGCATACTGCCCGCGCCTTTCACGCGGGGTTCGAAACTTCAAAGTGGTGGACCTGAGGAGATTCGAACTCCTGACCTCTTCGTTGCGAACGAAGCGCTCTACCAACTGAGCTACAGGCCCACATTTAGCGAAGAGATTTTTTAATCCAGGATAAATATCGAGCGGAACCCGCTGACACGCGCAGGCTGATTATTTCTGGCACTTCGTAAGAGTGATGCTCTTCTATCCATCGCCTTACCGCCGCCGACTTCCGTGCGGTGGTCTTAATCAAAAGTTGGACTTCCGCTGTCTTTTCAACCTTGCCACCCCACCGGTAAACAGAAAGAGCGCCTTTTAAAATAGTCACACAAGCGGCCAGACGATTTTGAACCAAACCTTCCGCCAATCGCTTTCCCATCCGGCTATTGGGCGCTGTGGTCAAAAGAAGCGCTACCGCCATTTAGAAACGGAGCGTTATTTTATAATCGTCCTTGTCCCGCTCCATGATGATATGGCCTTCGCGCGCGAGCCAGCCCAGGCTCATCAACACGACATCCTTAGGCTTGTCAATTCCGGGCACAAGCTTGCTGAAGTAACAAGTTTTTTGCTGATCCAGATAATGCCAGATATCCCCGGCGACAATTCCGATTTCCGTAATCATAAAACCTCCATTTCAGACGGTAATTAACAGTCTGCTAAAAACCCCCGGAGTTGTCATCTTGAGGGGCCGCCAGCCCCGAGAGATCTCGCTTTTCAGAGCGAGATTTCTCACCCGCCTGCGGCGGGTTCGAAATGACGCGGGGTTTTTCAGCAGACTGTTAATTTATCACAAGAGCCGTTCTTCGAGTGATTTTTTATTGTAACTCTTGCACTGCGGACATTGGGAAATCTCATGATGCGTCGAATCCACATACGTGTAAGCGCAAATCGCGCATTCCCAAACATCCGCCTCCGGGCGCACAAACTTGGGGAGCACGGCCTTCTTTTCGAAGAAAATCCATAGCACAAAGATGACCAGAAGCGATGACATGATGTATAAAAAAATAGCCGTTGAAACATCAATCCGAAACACGGTCATGCCTCTTCTTATCTTTGTCGCGTTCCCTTAAAAAATCCCACCGGTCATCTTCCCAAAAGTTGAGCCACATCCGGGACAGCGGTTCCTCCGGCGATGATTTGACTCCCCCCACCACTTCGTGAAAAGAAACCTGAAGTTTGCGGCCCAAAGGGACGCTGACCACATCACCGGCCACATGACGCTCCAAAGTCGGCGGCGCCGGATCGATGGCTTGCGAAAAATCAGAAACCGGCTTGTAAAATGTCGAGGAAAGCTGGGCCTTGCTTTCCACGAGCGTCCTAAAAATCGTATCGTCCAAAACGGGTCCGAGCGATACCAACTGCGGCCTGGGCTTGGCCTCCATTCTCCTGGGATTGACCACGACCGAGATCGAAAAAAACCAGAAAAAGTGCCAAAGCAAGGAGAAAAAAAGCGCCGCTAAAAACGGCTGGCGACGAATCAGCGCCGCATTCATATCCTTACCCCTGAACCTTTTGGTTGGTGGCGATATTGATCTGGCCGATCCCCTGTTCACGGCACAAATCCCAAATCTCAACCACGCGGCCCAGTGACGCCCGCGTATCGGCCTTCAACAAAAGCGTTTTATTGTCCTGCGAGGCTTCTTTGAGCCGCAGCACCAGATCATTAACCGTGATGGGCTCGTCATTCAAGAATAGGAGATCCTGTCCGGTGACCGTCACCACCAAATTCTCGCTGGAAATCACCTCGCTGGTGATGGCCTTGGGCAGCTTCACCTGGATGCCGGGCTGAAAAATAAAGTTCGACGTCAACATGAAAAAAATAAGCAGCAGAAAAACGACATCGATCAGCGGGGCGATGTCCAGCTGCCCTTTTTTGATCTCTGTCCGGCGCTTTAAACGTTTAAACCTCATTGTCTTGCCGTTTTTCGCCAAGAATATTCAAAAGGTCCGTGGCGCTCCGCTCCATGTCGAGCACAAAACCATCCACGCGGCTGACCAGATAGTTGTAAGCCACATAGGTCGGAATGGCCACGCAAAGCCCGAACACCGTCGTCAAAAGCGCTTCCCAAATCCCGCCGGCCAGATCCCCGGGATTGACGGGATTGAGCGCCGAAGCCTTCGCTTCGATGACCTGAAACGCCGCGACCATACCCGTCACGGTTCCCAAGAGTCCCAAAAGAGGCGACACGTGCGCGATAGTGGCCAGCACCGGAAGATTGCGCTCCAAGCGCGGCACTTCATGGATAGTCGCGTCTTCAATCGCCTCTTTCACCTCCTGGCGCGGCCGGTCATGCTTCAAAATACCCGCTTTCAAAATCCCCGCGATCGGCCCCCCCGTTTTATCGCAAAGCTCGAGCGCTTCCATGATTTTATTTCTCTTTAAAGATTTTGAAATCTGCTCCATAAAAGCTTTTGTATCGATTTGCTCCTGGCGCAGCTTGAGCAGCCGCTCAATCACGATCGCGAACGCGATCACCGAACACAAAAGAATGGGCCACATGATCGGCCCGCCCTTGGACATGAATTCCCACATCGGACTACCTCCCTCTTTCTTTTTTTAAAATCCGCCACGCTTTTTGGCGGAGGCTTTAATCGTAACAACCTTCTCTTTCGCGAAATCCACCTGATTGGAGTTTGAACCCGCGATTTTTTCGTACACCTTGAGCGCCTGGGAAAACTGGCCGGCGTCTTCATAAAGCTTGGCGGCGCGCACGCTCGACTTGCCGGCATAAATCATGTTTTTGGGATAAAGCTCGGAAACCCTCAAAAACTCATCCGCCGCCTTGGAAATCTCACCCTGCACTTCATAAACCTCCGCCAGCTCAAAATGAATCTCACAGGCCAAATCCCCCTGAGCCTTCTTTAACGCCTCCGTAAAATAAAACGCGGATTCCCTCAAATGCCCCTGGACTTTCAAAATCTCGGCGACTTTCTTTTGAGAGAGAGCGCGATAAGGCTCCGCCTCCCCATTCTCCACTATTTTCATGAGCGCCGCCTTAGCCTGGTCGGACTTTCCCTGAGACAATAGAAAATCAGCCGACTTGAGCTGCCCCTGCGCGGCCCATTCACTTTTGGGATATTTGTCCGCCAGCTCATCAAAACGCTTCACGCTTTCCCAAAGATTGCCTTCCCGCTCAAAGCTGACCGCCGTCCAAAAAATCGCGCGATCCGCCACGGCATGCGCGCCAAACTTGCGGCCGATGCTTTCAAAATATTCCCGCGCCCGCGCGTATTGACCGCGATTGAAATAATATTGTCCCAGACCAAATTGCACATCGGCGGCCATCTGGCTGTCCGGGTAGCGCTTCAAATAGTCTTCAAACTCCGCGATGCCCGGCTTCTCCTGATCCATGCGGAAATAACACCAGCCCATCTGGTATTTGGCCAGGCGCGCCACTTCGATATCCGTCGCCCGGTTCTCCGCTTCCTTGAAAATCGAAAGCGCCTTGTCATAACGCTCGAGATTGAAATAAGCGTTGCCCAGTTGAAAATAAGCCTTGTCTTTGAGCTGGCTTCCCGGAAAAAGCGTCATGAGTTTTTTAAACTGGGCGGCGGCTTCCTCAAAACTCCCCTTTCGCATCAGGGCGCTGCCCAGCCGGTAAAGCGCCTCATCCTGAAAATGACTGTCAGGATAATTCACCATAAGACTTTGAAAACTCAAAACCGCCGCGTCCATACGGCCCAGCCGCTCCAGCGTCACGCCCGATTGGTATTGCGCGTAGTCGGAGTAAAAACTCCGGGGGTTGTCTTTGAGAACGCTGTCATACTCTTCCAACGCCTTTTCATACTGGCCTTTTTCGAAATAGGTGTCCCCAATCCGGCAAATCGCGCTGACTTTCAAGACCTCATCATGCCCTTGCTCCGCCACCAGACGAAAATGCTCGATGGCTTCATCCGGCCGATTCATCCGGACGTAAGACCAGGCGAGATTGTACTGGATATCGTCCAAAAGATCGGTGGTGGGGAAACGCCGGGCCGTCTCCGCGTATAAATCAGCCGCCTCGCGGTAGCGGCCCAGCGCGTACAGCGTCTCGGCTTTCCAAAAATGAATCTGGTCCATGAGTTCCGAATCAGGGAACTCGCCGATCAAACGGTCATACAGCGCCAGTCCTTCCGGATGGCGATCGAGCTTGCCAAGCGTGCGGGCTCGCCCAAAAAGAAAAGAATCCTCAAGAGTGGGCGGCAACGGCTCCGCCAGGTACGGCGTAAAGCTCTCCAGCGCTTCGGCAAACTGGCCCAAACGGAAAGTGGACCAGGCGGCCCCGTGTAGCGCCATCGCGTGAAGATCGGCTTGGCTGCCCTGCTCCATGCTTTTTTTGAACGCCTCCAGCGCCAATCCGTATTCTCCGAGGTTGTAACGGGATTCGCCCAGCAGATAATAGGCGTTGGGAATCTTCGGATGCAGCGCGTTCTCCTGGATAAAGCGGGAAAGCGAACGGGCGGCGGATTCGTATTTCTTCAGCTCAAACAGGCATTGGCTGACCTTGTACCGGGAATCCACCGCTAACGGATGCGTGGGATGATTTTCAATCATCCGCTTGAATTCGAGCATCGCGTCGTCATAATTTCCAATTTCAAAAAGGCACCAGGCTCTGGAATATTGGGAAAAAATAATGAACCGACTTGAAGGGTATTTGTGGATGATCTCATCATAAAATTTGAGCGCGGATAGGAAGTCACCCGCTTTGAAATAGGCTTCCGCGGCCCAATACACCGCCTCCTCCCGCAAGGATCCCTCTTCGCCGCCGCGGGCCAGCGACTCAAACTCCTTGGCGGCTTCGGAAAACTCATTCAAATTCACATAAGACTCGGCCAGCACCAGCCGGACATCGTCTTTATGCGTCGAAACAGGGTATCGGGCGAGAAACTGGAGCGACTGGGTTTTGGCCGAATCAAAAAGCTTGTCCCGAAACGCCTGACCGATAGGCAGAAAATCCCGTTCCTCTTCGGGAGCCGACGCGGAAACGGACAGCGCTATAAATAAATAAATGGGGATAAGAAAAATGGTTCGTTTCATTGTTAATTGTCATCCCGAGCGAAGTCGAGGGATCAACTTGATTCCTCGACTTCGCTCGGAATGACAGAGTTTCATTCTAACACACCCTTTAGAAAGCGGCCGGTGTGCGACCGCGGGTTCCCGGCCACTTCCTCCGGAGTTCCGGCGGCGACAAGCTCACCGCCTCCCTGGCCGCCTTCCGGCCCGAGATCAATGAGGTGGTCCGCTGTTTTAATCACATCCAAATTATGCTCAATAACCAGAACGCTATTGCCCTGGTCCACCAGCCGGTGCAGAACGGTCAAAAGCCTATCGATATCGGCGAAGTGAAGCCCTGTGGTCGGTTCATCCAAAATATAAAACGTGCGGCCCGTCGCCCGACGGGAAAGCTCAGAGGACAACTTGACGCGCTGCGCTTCACCGCCTGAAAGAGTGGTTGCGGCTTGTCCCAGCTCGATGTAGTCCAAGCCCACATCATGCAGGGTTTGAAGCTTCGAATGGACTTGAGGCACATTGGCGAAAACTCCCAGCGCCTCTTCCACGCTCATGCTCAGCACATCGGCAATTGAATGGCCTTTGTACCGGACCTCCAGCGTCTGCTCATTAAACCGCTTGCCCTTGCACACTTCGCAGGTGACATACACGTCCGGCAGGAAATGCATTTCAATCGTTTTGACACCGTCGCCTTCGCACGCCTCACAGCGGCCGCCTTTCACATTAAAACTAAAACGGCCCGGCTGATACCCCCGCACGCGCGCTTCCGGAAGCTTGGCAAACAGGTCGCGGATAGGTCCGAATAAGCCGGTGTAAGTGGCGGGATTGGAGCGGGGGGTGCGGCCGATTGGGGACTGGTCGATTTCGATCACCTTATCAATGGCGTCCGCGCCGGTGATGGACTCGTGCGCTCCCGGCCTTACTTTGGATTTGTATAATTTGCGGGCCAAACCTTTGAACAAAATTTCATCCACGAGCGTGCTCTTGCCGGAACCGGAAACGCCGGTCACACAGGTAAAAACACCGAGCGGTATCTCCACATCGATCTTTTTTAAATTATTTTCCGCCGCTTTTTTAATGGCAATGCCGCGGCCCTTGGCTAAACGGCGCTTTTGAGGGACTTTGATTTGCTTTTTTCCGGTAAGGTATTGGGCCGTCACCGACCGGGGGTTTTTCAATACTTCCTCAGGAGTGCCGGCGGCGATAATGCGGCCTCCGTGCTTTCCGGCGCCCGGTCCCAGATCCACCAGATAATCCGAGCGGCGTATGGTCGCCTCGTCATGCTCCACCACGATCAGCGTATTGCCCAAGTCTCTCAAGGCCGTCAACGCGTTCAACAGTTTTTCATTATCCCGCTGATGAAGCCCGATCGATGGCTCATCCAGCACATAGAGAACGCCCATCAGTCCCGAGCCGATTTGCGTGGCCAGCCGTATCCGCTGGGCCTCGCCCCCCGACAGCGTCCCGCTCATGCGGTCCAGCGATAGATACCCCAAACCGACATTTTTCAGGAAACCGGTCCGGGCGCGGATTTCTTTCATGATTTGATGCGCGATCGTTTCTTCCTTGGGCGTCAGCGTCAACGCGTTGAAAAAACGGTCCGCCTCTTCGATGGAAAAGGAGGTGATCTCGATGATATTTTTCTTTTGCACGCGCACCGCCAGGGCCTGCGGTTTGAGCCGCCGTCCGCCGCATTCTTCGCACGGGTTGAGGCTCATGTATTTATTGATTTCTTCTTTCATAAACTCGGACTCGGTTTCCTTAAAACGCCGCTCCAAGTTCGGAATGACGCCCTCGAAGATATCCCAGGCGCCGGCCCCGCTTTTTCCATGAAGAATGATCTGGCGGTGTTCCTTTTTCAAATCTTTGAAAGGCGTGTCGAGGCTAAATCCCAACTCGTCGGATAAGCGACGCGTCAACCGGCGCAGATAAATAACCAGCGACTTGCCGCCGCGCTTCCATGCCGCGATGGCCCCTTCGTTGATGGATTTGGTTTTATCGGGAATCACCAAATCCGGGTCGATTTCCAGGCAATTGCCCAAACCATCGCAGCCCGGACAGGCGCCGTAAGGGCTGTTGAATGAAAAAAGCCGTGGCTCGAGCGGCTGGAAACTCAGTCCACAGTGGACGCAGGCATAGAGCTCGGAAAAAACCATCTCCTCTTTCTTGTCCGACTCAAACTCGACTTTTACCGTCCCCTTGCCGACTTTCAATGCCGATTCAATGGAATCCGTCAGCCGCTTCTTTCCGTCTGGTTTTAAAATCAGCCGATCCACGATAATATCGATCACATGTTTTTTCTTTTTATCGAGAACGATTTTCTCCGAAATTTCGCGAACCTGGCCATCCACCCGCACGCGGACAAAACCTTCTTTCTGAATGTCCTTAAAAATCTGATGGTATTCCCCTTTACGGCCTTCGATCACCGGCGCCAGAATTTGAAGCTTCGCCTCACGGGGACCTTTTAAAATCTGGTCGACGATTTCCTGGGCGCTTTGGCGGGTGATCGGCCGGTCGCATTGATGACAATGCGGGATGCCTATTTTGGCGAAAAGAAGCCTGAGATAGTCATAGATCTCGGTGGTGGTCCCGACAGTGGAGCGGGGGTTGGAACCCGCCACCCGCTGCTCGATGCTGATCGCGGGCGAAAGACCCTCGATGTATTCGACATTGGGCTTTTGCATCTGATCGAGAAATTGCCGCGCATAGGCCGAAAGGCTTTCGACATAACGCCGCTGGCCCTCGGCATAAATGGTGTCAAAAGCCAGCGATGACTTGCCGGAACCGGACAAGCCCGTAAACACCACCAGCGCATTGCGGGGAATTTTAAGATCAACACCCTGGAGATTGTGTTCTCGAGCGTTTTTTACGAAAAGATAATCTTTTTCCATAAATTAATTAAAATACGAAGCACGAATATCGAAATCCGAAGGAAACACGAATTTTTCAAATTCAAATGATCTAAACGTTTTGTTTTGGATTTTTTTGGTCATTTTAATTTCAAATTTCTTTCGGATTTCGAGTTTCGGATTTCGTGATTAAACCTATTCGCTTTTTAAGATTTCGGGTATCGGTCTTGCGTCAATCCTCAAACCGCCGTCATGTTCAATAATCAGCGTATAAATCGTGCCGGGGACAAAAACGGACCCTGGAGCCTCGATTTGCGCATTTTTGATTCCCACGCGGCCTCTGGACTCCGGATCCAGCGCGTATTTCCAGAAATGACGCCAGATTTCTTTCTCAAGCGGACGAGGCGGATTGCCGACGCGGTAACCATCCGGCACCGCGTCCACCGGCGTGATGACAAACTCCTGGGTGTTGGCGCCGTCCAGCACAAAAGCCTTCAAGAAAAGATAGACGCTCTTTCCTTTCAACCGGTGGCCGGCCTCCACATGCTTATCCTCGAAACGCGCCACCAGCGTTTGGAATTGGATCAGGTTCCCTTTGAAAGTAAAATAGCGCGGTTTAAGCGGTTGGCCTTTCACATCATATTCTAAAAATTTGATCGTCGTCGTGTATTTGCGAGTGTATTCATCCAGGCTCGCCTCCGTCACCAACGCCTCGGCAACCCGGGACTCGGCTTTCAGATTGTGGACGATTTTCCGCAGAAGCAGGTAATCTTTGAACTTAAAATACCCGATAAAAAGGCATATCAGGACAGCAACGATGAGAAAATTACGGACGGTTTTCTTGAGCCACGCAAACATTCGCAGGATCCATTCTTTATTTAATATAACATAACCGCGCCCATTCAGGTATCGTCAGAGTCTCGGGGCGCCTGCCGGGATCAATGTCCGCCCTTAGAAGCGCTTTCTTGAGAGCTTCTTTCTCAAATCCCGGGACGGCCGCGTCTTCCAGCGCGTTTAAAACGGTTTTTCTTCTTTTTTGAAATGCCCGCCGGACGATTTTAAAAAAGTTCTGCTGGTCTCCTATTTCAAAACGGGGACGCGGCGAAAAACGCAGGCGAATGACCGCTGAATCCACCTTAGGCGAAGGAAAAAAATACGCCTTGCCTACTTTGCGCAAGATTTCGATTTCGGCATACACTTGCGTAAAAATAGAAATCGCTCCCCAGATTTTTGTGCCCGGCTGTGCGGAGAGTCGCTGCGCCACTTCCCATTGAACCGTCAATACGGTCTGGCTCACATGCTTTCTTTGCTCGATCAACCACTCCAAAATGGGGCTGGTGATGTTGTAGGGAATGTTTCCGGCTATTTTGATCGGTTGGGCAATGCCCAGGTCTTTTTCAAGATCAACCGCGAGAATGTCTTTTTGAATCATTTTTACCTTGTCATTCCCGCATAGGCGGGAATCCACTGAAACGGCCATCCGCGCGTCTTTCTCGACGGCAATCACTTTTGCTTGCCGAGCCGTCAGCTCACGAGTCAAAAAGCCAAGGCCTGGTCCGATTTCTAAAACCACTTCCCCCTTTTTCACTTCCAGCGCGTCGGCAATGAAACAAAACGTATCCCTGTCGACCATGAAATTCTGGCCCATCTTTTTTCGGGGGAAAATCCCCATTCCCCGCAGGGCTGCTTTAGCTTCGCCGATCAGAGACATTTTTCCGGTTTCGGACAAGTTCGGCGGCGAGCTTCATGGCTTCCAGCATGGAACCCGGATCAGCGATAAACTGATTGGCGATATCGTAAGCCGTTCCATGGTCGGGAGAGGTGCGGACAAAAGGCAGGCCAAGGGTCACGTTTACGCCGGCCCCACGCGAAATCATTTTGAGCGGAATAAGCCCTTGGTCATGGTACATGCAGATTTCCGCGTCATACATCCCCTTATACGCGTCGCAAAAAAGCGCGTCCGGCGATAACGGGCCGGTGATTATGGCGTCCGTTTTTCCCTGCGCCTTCAAAACAGCCGGACGAATGATTTCCTCTTCTTCGCGGCCTATTGTCCCCTCCTCACCGGCATGGGGATTGAGGCCGCAGACCACGATTTTGGGTCGACGAATTCCAAACAGGCGGCGAAGCTCACGATCCGCCAACAAAATACACTCTTCGACGCGGCGGCGGCTGAGCTGGCTGGCAACTTTTTGGATGGCCAGATGCCGCGTCACCAATACTACGCGCAAACCCCCTCCGACGAGCATCATTTCAAACTGTTTGGTTCCGGACAATTCCGCCAGATATTCCGTATGACCGGGAATATTCAAACCCGCTTTTTTCATGCCCGCTTTATGAATCGGGGCCGTAATCACCGCGTCCACTTGGCCCTTCATCGCCATCGAAGCCGCCAATTCGATCGAACGCGCCGCCGGGCGCGTCAACGCGTTATCCGAACGGCCACGCTTAATTTTTGCGGGGAGCTCTCTGTCGAAAATACAGTCCAAGTCTAGCTTTAAACCCAATTCCCCGGAAAGATTTTGATAAAAAGCGGCAGGGCCGATTAAACAATAAGAAGAACGGGATTTGGCGGACAACCGGCTCAAGGCTTTGAGCGCGACTTCAGGTCCGATACCGGCCGGATCGCCCAAAGTGATGGCAAGCTTCATCACTTCACCGGATAGAAATATAGGCGTTTTGCTTTAGGTTTTGAATCCAGGCTTCCAACCGGGTACGGAGCTTGTCTTTGAAAAGTTTGGTCTGGATTTGCCCGCGGACCTCTGTCAAAGGCTTCACGGAGAACTTCTGTTTCTCCACGACTTTAAAAATATGGTAACCCAGAGTGCTCTTTAAAGGTTCGGTGATTTGCTGCTCATCCAAAGTGAAAACTCTGGCGTCAATCTCTCCCAAAAGCTGTCCCTTTTCCACCCAACCCATTTGGCCGCCCTCTCGCGCCTCGGCTCCCTCGGAATAAGAACGGGCCAATTCCTCAAAATCTTTTCCCTGCCGAATCTGAGTCGCCAGCTCATCGGCAAATTCTTTCGCGTCCGCTTCCGGCCGCGTGCCCACACGCACAAGAATATGCTGGAGGCGGACCCGATCGGCTTGGGCAAATTCCTCGGGACGCGCTTTGTAATAATCGCTCACTTCCCCCGGAGAAACGGAAATCCGGGAGCGAACTTCATAATCCACGAGCTTCTGGGTCATCAGCTGGTCCCGAAACCGGTCCCACAGTTTTTTCTCGGTAAGCCCCTGCTCTTCAATGGCTTTTAAAAATGTCTCACGATTGGGAAACTTGGCCCGAACTTGGTCCAATGACTCATCCACCTCTTCGTCTTTCACAATCACCTGGCGGCGCTTGGCTTCGGTCAAGATCAACTTGTCTTCAATGATTTTTCTCAGGAAATCCTGGCGAGCTTCTTTAATTTTTTCTTCAAATTCTTTAGCGGCATACATCGTGCGGAATTGAGCCACTACCGGCGCCATCGCGGTGTCCAAATCCCGCTCAGTCACCACTTCATCATTAACAACGGCCAGGATGCGCTCCAAAACCTCGGCCGCGTGAACAAGGCTGGCGGCGGAAAGGAATGAAATGAAAATAAAAATGAGGGGAAAACGGACCTGCTTCATGAAATGGAAACGGTTTCCAGGGCTTCTTCGTTGATTTCGATTTTGGTTTTGCCTTTAAGTTTGTCGATGTACGCTTTAAACGCTTTGGAGCGCTTCTCATTCAAAAGCCTCTCCTCGACCACGCGACGCACCGCGCGAAATTCCCGCTGAGCGGGCTCAACGCGCTCGGTGAGCCTGATCACATGAAATCCAAACTGAGTTTTGACGGGCCCGCGCAGCTCGCCTTTTTTCATGCTGAAGGCGGCTTCTTCAAACTCGGGAACCATTTGGCCTTTTTGAAAAAAACCAAGGTCTCCGCCGCGCGAAGAAGTGGGATCCAGCGAACGGGTCTTGGCCAGGTCCTCAAAATCCGCGCCGGATTTCAGCTTGGAAGCGATCTCGCCGGCTTCTTCCTCTGACTTCACGAGAATATGAGAGGCTCTCAACAGCAGCGGCGTGACAAACTCGGGTTTATGCGTTTCATAATAATTTCTCGCCTCTTCCGGCTCCAGGCGGATCTTGTCATTGACTTCCATGTCAATCAGGCGGGCAATGATGATTTTTTTCTTGGCGGCGGCGATCAGCTGTTTCACGTCTTTTTGATCTTCGATGCGGCGGCGGCCGGCCTCTTTCATCAAAAAGTGCTCGGCCGTCAAATCTTCGAGAAAATCTTTCTTGCGGTGAATGGCCACACGACGAATATCGGCAGGCAGGTTTTGAACTTTACCGGTAAACTCACTCTCGGTAATGGTCGCGCCATCAAACCGCGCCAAAACCTTATCCTCCTTCTTATTCCCACACCCCGCCACTAAAAGAATCAGCAAAAGCAGGGAAAAAACGACCAAGCGTCTCATAGAACTGTTAAATATACCACAACCACCACCCCTTGAGAAGCCACAAACACAGTTGCACCCTGCCTCTGGGTTTGGTTTACCCCCTTCGTGCGAACGCGTTATTTGCCCCTCAGAGGCAAATAACACTCCGTTGAAACGCTCGCTCGTCCTGCCATTCTAATGGCAGGACTCCATGGCCGATCGCGTTTCAAAGGTCGCCCGAAGGGGGTAAACCAAACCCAGAGGCAAAACCGACACCGCCTTGTTTGTATCATGTCCCTATG
>JACQQX010000061.1 GCA_016206805.1 Candidatus Omnitrophota bacterium | reverse complement strand
TGGGGGTGTAGTACCCCACCCCTGATGGGATGGTTTGGGAGATTTCAAGGACTTTGAGTTTTACCCTCAGCTCATTGAAAGCATTGGAATTTATGAGTTCGTTGAAAGCTTTTAATGAATGAAACTCTCCGCTTAAAATGTTTCTGATGTGGCCTATCAACACAGCTGGCTCTGCCACAACCGCACCCTCAGGCCTCCGCTCCGCCATCCTCGCGCCAAGAAGCGCGGGCTCGGTATCGGGGAGTAATCCGGGGTGGTTTGCCATTAACTCTGGGTTGGCTCCGGTGAAAGGCTTGCCTTTATGCCGAGAAAAGAATCGCCGGATGAAACCATCAAGCCAGGGGTACTGTTGCAGACGACCTCTTTCCCGCGTCTCAAGGTCGTCTATTCTCTCCACAAAACCGTCCGCATCAAAATGAATGTGGAGATAACCCATGTATCGAAAGCTGTCCCCTTGCCGGGCGGAATTTTTGGGGTCGATGATGTGATACTCCATGACCACATCTCTATTTTTTAAGACGTTCGCGTCCAAACCTTCAGGATTTTGCAGGGTAAGACGCACAGGATAGTCATATCCATCCGGGCTTTCGTAGAGTAAATAAATATTTAGCGGTATCGGATTCTCCGGAGGATCGCCATGATAACGCTGATACCACCCAACCGCCGTGGGAATCGGTTCGGTCGCGGCTCTGGCAAGGCCGTCTCGGAGAGCGTATAAAACTTTTCTCACGAAGTCTTCCGGAGTCTCTATTCCCTGAACAGGTATTCTATTGACGATGTTTTTGGGAAGCCCTGCTTGGACGGCTATGGCTCTGGCCGCGGCGCAAAGCGCTCTCACCGCGTCATCTACTCCCCCATATTCATCCAAAGCAAGGCTGACGGCGTCTTGCGTTGTTTGAGGTCTTAATGACATGGGCAGGCCCATATTGTGAAGGCCCTCGAGATAACCCAGCTGGCTGTCTCTTAGCATCGCGTACACCAGATCCGGCCGCGCCCGGCGAAGAAGCGGCACGAGATTTTGAATGAGATTTTCATCGGTATCCGGCACCGCTGCGGTCTCGGAAGAGGGTTCAATATTGCCCGTCCACGCCGGACGCCTGCCCGCCATCCTCGCTCCCCGTCCGTCATTCCGACGAGCGGCGCGAGGAAGAATCTCCCTCGGAGATCCTTCGGCGTCAAGAACCAGCGCCTCAGGATGACGGTCGGCGGACAGGCGCGCGGCATTATGATCAGGGATAAGGAATCGCTCAAAACCTTCCGTTTGCGCGAACTGCCAGGTTCGGGTGGCACTTTGGATGGGTCCAAGCCCGCCGGAAGCTAAAAGCCGGCCGTCGATCTTTTGACTGAGAAGAATCCGCTCGTAGCGCTTTTGATTGGTTTCATGCAGGACTTGCGGCGTGAGGACGATGTAAGAAATACCCTGCTGCTTGAGCAGGCGCTTGAGATTGGGTGTGTGGAAACCGCCGGTGATGAGAACAGCGGTCGTGAGTCGCGAGTCGTCAGTCGTGGGCGATCCTTCTGGCTTGCTCACGACCCACGACCCACGACTCACGACAGACTTGAGTGTGTTTTCAATAAACGCATGATCACGCGCATGAGTCAGCTGATAGAATTTCTCAGCCGTCGCGGCCGCCTCATCAAAACCCTCCTCTAAAACCAGCGCGCGCTCATACGGTCCGCCAAGGTCCATGATTTTACGGTTGAGAAAACCAGTGAGGCTTGTGGTGAGCGAAGTCGAACCATGAATAATGTTTTTTTTATCTTTCTGGTAGGCGTCTAATTCCTCGGGAGTGAGCGTGAAACTAAAAAGCTTGCGGGTGGCGGCTAACTGACGAGCGGCTCTCACCAGCTGCCGCTCATCCCGCCCTGTGGCCAAAGCCTGATATTTGCCTTCCTCGAGAATTTTTTGCTTTTCAAGAATCCGGGGAATGTCCAACGCGTGGACTTTTTTCAGGTAATGAAAATACCGCTTGAGATTGCCCTTATGCCCCAGAACCGCCCGCTTAAAATCGATGCGCGACTCGAATTTCTTGAGCGCGTCAAGCCGCCTAAAACTCTTGCCGTCATCCAATACTTTCAAATAATCGGTGAGCGGCATCTCGCCGTTTTGGTAGCGCTCCACCGTCTTGTCGAATTCCAAAAGAAGCGGGTTGTAAACGCGTGGCTTGAGCGCTTCGATGGTATTTTCGATGCGGTCAAGATACGCGGCGAATTGTTCCCGGTGGGAAACGGTTTGGCGATAAGCTTCGATGGATTCCAAATAAAGCGGCAGATCTTCCACGCCCCAAATCGTAAAGTCACGCTCACCGGTCAGATTCAAATATTCTTCGCCATGCAGGATGCCCCGGCGCAAAAGCGCCACCCCTTCGATTTCCCGCGCGCGCGGAGTTCCGGCATTCCTCAAACCAGATAAGGAGGTGTCCCCAACGCCGGCCTCCACGAAAACATACGGTGTCATTCCGAGCGATGTCTGTGTCATTCCGAGCGAAGTCTGTGTCATTCCGAGCGAAGTCGAGGAATCAAGCTGTTCCCTCGCGGAGTTTACCCTGAGCGAAGCCGAATGGGCTCGGGATGACAGAAGAATATCCAAAACCTTTGCGAGGTTGATCTGTCCGGAAGTATTGGTGTGCGCGTCTTGGATGAGGATGAACAGTCGTGAGTCGTGGGTTGTGAGTCGTGAGCGATCGGGATGCCAGGCGTCTTCTATTGTCGCGACAGATTGCGGAATCTCGGGGAGGACAGACTTGGCCCATTTAAGATGGCTTTTTCTTTCTCCACTCTCCACTATCCCCGCCACTAAAGCGTCGGCGGGCAGGCACTTTCCACTATCCGACTTAATAGCCGCGGCAAACCCCGCCTGCTCGGCGCAAAAAGACAGGATCAAAAAGAGGGCTATGACCTTGAAAAACGGAGGGTTACAACGCATGCGAGAAGTATACGGACAAACGCGAAAAATTCAAGATGACAGGATTATAATCATTTAAGCGATTCTTACAAAGATTCAGCGCAGAGGAGCGGTCTGTTTATCGTAAATCAGCTTCCCATAGGTATCGATGTGCTCGCGAAAGGCGGGGTTTTCGATGGTTTCGTATTGAACGACGTCAAAAAAATAAGGCAAAGGAGTTTCGTCATCCAGCTGACCCTTAACTCCCGCGGCCGTGTGGGGATCCAATTTTCCCTTGAGGGCGATGTCCACGTCAGATCCGGGTTTGTGGTTATTCATCGCCCGCGATCCGAAGAGCCAGGCCTGATCGATATCGGGATAACGTTTGAGAACGGAAATAATGACGTCCAATTCCCTTTGAGAAAGACCGATCGTCATCTGACCGATTCTTTCTTCAGATAATCATAGAGGTCTTTCAATAACTTGAAATACTGATCGCGGATCAAATCTCGGGCTTTATCGCTCATTTCCTCATCGTAAGTGTGTGTTAATAAATTACGCTCCTCCAAAGCCTTCATCCACAACTCACCATCGCGGATAGTTCCATTCTGAAAAGCGGTTTTAATCGTGTCGCGCGGTGAATTGACCTTAAAACCATCCGACTCAAGCTTGTCCTTCATGGTCTTCCATGCGAGTTCAAAAGCAAGCTCAAACAGCTGAATCAAGCCGGCCTGCGATACCCAATTATAGGTTCCCAGGTCCACCGCCTCCGATAATTTCCGGAAGGCCCTCTCATAATTTGAAAAACGCTGTCTCCAGCGAACATCCTTATCCATCACGCTCTCCTTTGCTGACTTATTCTATAGAAGCTTCCTGGCCCTGGCAATATCTTCATGGATCGCGGCGGAGAGAGCCTCCGCGCCGTGAAAGCGTCGAATCGATCGCAGGCGCTTCACAAAAATAAGCTCAATCTCCTTGCCGTAAAGATTGCCTTTGAAATTGAGAAAATGAACCTCAAGACTGGGCTCTTTTTCGCCGAAGGTCGGGCGGCGGCCGATGTGAATGACTCCTTTCAATTTCCGGCCGTTTAAATCGCCCCAGGCCGCATACACGCCGTCCGGCGGCAGTGTCTCATGATGCGGGTTCAAGTTCGCGGTCGGGTAACCCATCGACCGGCCTCTCCCTTTCCCGCGGACAACCGTTCCATACACCGAAACCGGTCGGCCGAGCATCGTGGAAGCGCGCGCCAACGCCCCGCGCTCGATGAGATTGCGAATGCGGGTGCTGGAAATCACCTCTCCCTGATGCTTGAGAGGTCCCACCACCTGCAATTGAAAACCATACTTTTTTGCGGCCGATTTCAAATACGGGATATTTCCCCGCCCGCCGGCGCCAAAACGAAAATCGTGCCCCACGACCAATGACCGCATGCCCACGCGATCCAGCAGGAATTTTTTAACAAAATCTTCGCGCGTGATCCGGGAGAAGCGTTTATCAAAACGAATCACCAGCGCCTCCGCTATCGGCAGCTTTTCAAATAACCGCAGACGGTGCTCCAGCGACATGAGAATCGGATGCTTAACCCGCGGGCGCAGGACTTTATTGGGATGCGGCTCAAAGGTGACAACAAACCCCGAAGGCCCGAGCTTGCGCAAGATTTTCTCATGCCCGCGGTGGACCCCGTCAAAAATACCGATAGCCACCGATCGAGAGCGCCGCTTGAGGCGAGGATCGCTAAACCCGTTGTAGATTTTCATATTTAACGAAGCAACTGGAAAGATCTTCGGGTCGCGTCCCGATTATTTTTTCCTCCGAAAGCGCCTGTTGAAGCGTCCACGGCCCCACGCGCGTGCGCGCCAGGCATGACAACGTCGCGCCGCAGCCTAAACGCTGGCCGATTTCATCGCATAAGGCGCGAACATAAGTGCCTTTGGAACAACCCAGGACAAAATGAACATCCGGAGGCTCAAAAGCCAGCAGTTTGAAATCCTGAATAAAAATTTTGCGCTTGGGCAGCTCCACCGCAACGCCCTTGCGTGCCCATTCGTACATTTTTTTACCTTGAGCCTTGACCGCGGAGAAAGCGGGCGTGGCTTGAACAACAGCCCCCTTAAAACCATTAAAAATCACTTCCAGTTGAGCCTGGGTCACGCCGCTGGGATCCGCCGTGGCAATAATCTTTCCTTCCAAATCCTGGGTATCCGTCCTCAGTCCCAGCGTCATGCGCCCCGCATATTCCTTGTCGCAAGCGCTCAAAACCTGAGAAAGTTTAGTGGCCTTTCCCAACAAAAGGACCAAAAGCCCCGTCGCCATGGGATCCAGCGTTCCCGCGTGCCCAACCGCGCGCTGACGAGCGCGTCTCCGCACAAAATCCACCGCGTCATGGCTGGTCCATAAAACTGGTTTATTAAATAAAAGAATTCCGTCCATGTTTTAGGAGATAGGCGTTAGGAGTTAGGTAATAGGGGCTTTCTATCTCCTATCACTTTTCCCCGCTTTCTTTTTTAATTTTCTTCAATATGCTCTCGATCTTGAAGCTATGCTCCAAAGAAGCGTCTTCTTCAAAATAGATATCGACGGCAAATTTCATATTGAGCCGTTGATTGGCCAGCCCTTTGATGAAACCCCTATTCTCATTCATCATCTCCCGCGTATCCGCCTTTTGCGCCTCACTGCCCAGGATGCTGTAAAAAACCTTCGCGTTGCGCAAATCAGCCCCAATCTCAACCCGGGTAATGGTGACAAACCCCTTTCGAGGATCATGCAAATCCCGCAAAAGGATCATGCTGATGATTTTTCTTAATTCTTCGGCAACCTGTTCTGAACGTTGTGACATCTATTCTCCCATTCCGTCATCCCGAGCGAAGCCGAGGGATCTACCCAACCTGATCCCTCGATGCGCTTCGCTTACTCGGGATGACACGCTATGGCCGTGGGTGAAACTTCGTGTGAATCCCTTTCAGCCTCGACCGGTCTACGTGCGTGTAAATTTGTGTCGTCGATATGTCCGAATGCCCCAAAAGCTCCTGCACAACACGCAGGTCGGCGCCGTTTTCCAATAAATGCGTCGCGAACGAATGTCTCAAAATATGCGGATAGACTTTCTTGCGCACACCCGCCAGCCGCGCGTATTTTTTTAAAATCATCCAAACCGTGACGCGGGAGATCTTTTTCCCTCGCCGCGAAATAAAGAGAAAATCCCCGCTGTCCGGTTTCGCCCACACCGGCCGGGCCCGCTCCAAATACCGCGCCACACTTTTCTTAGCCGCTCTGCCCAGCGGCACAATACGCTCCTTATCCCCCTTGCCCAAAATCCGGATCGTCCCATCGCCGCCATTGACATGCCCGATGTGAAGGGTTGTCACCTCACTCGCGCGCAGGCCCGTAGCGTACATCAATTCCAAAAGCGCCTGATCCCGCAGTCCCTGAGGCTTGCGGATATCGGGGGCGTTGAGGAGCGCTTCCACTTCCCCGACGCCCAACACTCCCGGCAAAGGCTTCCAAAGCTTGGGGGATTCAATGGCTTCGGTCACATCTTCGCGGATTTGGCCTTCCCGGGCCAGAAAACGGTGAAGAATCCGCACCGCCACCAGAAGCCGCGACACGGAACTGGGCGAAAGCCCCCGGTCGCGCTCCGCCAACAAAAAATCCATGATGTGATCGCGTTTTACATCTTTAAAAGCCTGAACTCTGACCTTCTTGGTCAAATAATCAGAGTAGCGCCCCAGGTCTCGCCGATAAGCCGAAAGAGTATTCTTCGAAAGACCTTTCTCGATCGAAAGATAATCCAAAAAAAGCCCGACCGGCTCCCGCGTCATGCGACCGGTTCGCCCAAATCCACCGCCTCGGGAAGCACCTGCTCCTTGACTTTATGGTAATAAAATTCCCGCGCCACGACCCTTTGCATCCTCTCCAGATCAGAACGGACCATGCTTTTTTGGGACTCCGAGACCGCGCCGCGCTCAAAATCCCGCATGATCTTTCCCAGCGAATCGATCCAAGGCTGAAGCTCCCGGCGTTTTTCAGGAACCAGGTAATTGGCCATCTGCGACAGGTGACTATAGGCCTCCTGGATATTCCGGGTCAAGCGTTTCTGATTACCGTTTAACTCACTCACGGAATCATCCTGCCAGCTTTTCCAAAGCGTGTAGTGGGTTTTGTAATAATGCGCGTTGGAATACTTTTTTTGATAAGGCCCTTTTTCAAAATAAAGCACCGATGCCGTCCGGGCCGGTTCTTTCTTTTTCCGCGTGAATTTTTTCTGAACCGACGCGCACCCGGCAAATCCAGCCAGCAAAAAAATAATTAAAAAATAATGAGCCATTTTTTGCATAACATTCCCCTTTTTGTGTCATTTCCAAAAAAGCCCCATGTCATTTCGAGCGAAGCGAGAAATCTTTTTCTTAAACCAAGATTTCTCGTCCCGTCATTCGACGGAACTCGAAATGACACATTCTGAATTACTTTAACAATTTCTTAAACTCTTCTTCCGCCAATACCTTAACACCCAATTTTTTTGCGTCATCCAGCTTTGATCCGGGATCGGCCCCCGTAATAACGGCGCTGGTTTTCTTGCTGACACTGGAAGAAACGCGTCCCCCACGGTCCATGATGGCCTGCGCCGCCTCGTCCCGCGTGAAACTCTCAAGCATACCCGTCAGCACAAACGTCTGCCCGGCCAATGAGGCCCCGCTCTCTTTTTTGGGCTGCCGCATCGAAATACCGGCTTTTTTTAATTTTTCGATCACTTTCCGATTTTCCTTCTTCTTAAAAAAATCCTCAACGCTTAACGCGATAACGCCGCCGATGGAATTAATCCCTTGCAGATCCTCTTGGGCGGCGCCCGCCAACTTGCCCATGGTTTCAAAATGCCGGGCCAGAAGCCTGGCGGCCGCGATGCCCACATGGCGGATTCCCAAGCCATACACGAGTCGGGCCAGCTCGTTTTTCTTGCTTTTTTCAATCTGAACCATCAAATTCTCCGCCGACTTGGACCCCATCCTCTCAAGCCCGGCAAGAGCTTCCCTGTTCAGAGAATAAATATCCGCCACATCATGGATTCTATCGCCGTCCACCAACTGATCCACCAAGGCGTCTCCAAGCCCCTCGATGTCCATCGCCCGGCGGGAAGCAAAATGCAAAAGACGTCCCTTGAGCTGGGCCTTGCAGCCGATGCTCACGCAGCGCACGGCCACCTCTTCCGCTTCCCGGGAAACAGCCTCACCGCATACCGGGCAGCGTTTGGGCATGGAAAAACTTTTCTCACAGCCTGTTCTTTTCCCTTTCAAGACTTCAACCACCTGAGGAATGATTTCGCCGCTTTTTTCTATCATCACCGCGTCGCCGATTTTTAAATCCAAGCGGCGAATCTCGTCCTCATTGTGCAAGGTGGCGCGGGAAACCGTTGTCCCCGCCAAAAAAACGGGTTCAAGGCAAGCCACCGGCGTCAACACCCCGGTGCGGCCGACCTGAACGAGGATATCCAGGAGCCTTGTCTTCGCGCGCTGGGCCGGAAATTTATAAGCAATCACCCAGCGCGGGCTTTTATTGGTCGACCCCAAAAGCCTTTCCTGAATCAAGGAGTTCACTTTGATCACCAACCCGTCGATGTCATAGTCCAGCGGAGGCCTTTCATTCTGCCAGCGGTCACAAAGCTTGAATAACGCTTCCACATCCCTGCAGAGATAAAAATGCGGGTTTACCGGCATCCCCGCTTTTTTGAAAAACCCAAGCAGCTGGAAATGCGTTTCAAACATTTTTTCCGGAAAACCCACGCCGCCGTGGGCGTAAAAATGAAGCCCGCGCCTGGCCACCAACTCGGAATCCAATAGCTTGAGCGATCCGGCGGCGGCGTTTCGGGGATTGGCAAAAAGCTCCTCCCCATTTTCTTTTTTTTCCCGGTTGATGGCGATGAATTTCCCATGCGGCATAAACACCTCGCCGCGCACATCGATGCGGTCCGGCGCGCCGCCCTTCAGCGCGACCGGGATCTCTTTGATGGTTTTCACGTTTTGGGTGACGTCATCCCCGAACTGGCCGTCTCCGCGCGTCGCCGCGTACACCAGCTTCCCCTTTTCATAGGACAATGACAAGGAAACCCCGTCTATCTTGGGTTCCAGCACGTACTCGTAGGGAGCATTCCCCAAACCTTTTCGGACACGCTGGTCAAACTCAGCCACCTCATCCTTCGAATAGGTGTTCTCAATGCTCAGCATCGGCACCAGATGCCGGATGGTTTTAAATTCCTTTCGCGGCTGGCCTCCTACGCGCTGAGTGGGAGAATCGGGGCTGGCCAGTTCCGGATGGGCGCGCTCAAGACTCTCCAGCTCCTTCACCAGACGGTCATATTCCCGGTCGGAAATAACGGGCTTATTTTTCTCGTAATAAAGCTTGTCATGCCGCGCGATTTCACGACGGAGTTCGTCGACGCGGGATTTGGAGGTTTTCATAGCGCTAAAGGTAATATTCTATGGAAAAATCCTGGAATTCATGCATGGCCGGCCCCCATTCGCAATCCGCTTTGGTGATGTGTCTGCCCAACGCGCTGTGCTGAATACGGGACAGAATCTCTTCCAGGTCTTCTTTGGGTCCTTCGCAAACCAGCTCCACGCGACGATCGGGAAGATTGCGCACCCAGCCTCCCAGCCCCAGGTCCAAAGCAAAATGTTCCGCCGTAAACCGGAAACCGACCCCCTGAACATGCCCACTGTAAAAAACGTGGATGCGATAAAGCTTGTTTTTCATCATAGCGTTTTCATGCTGGAGAAGCCAGCGTTGAAAAAAAGCTTTATCCTTACGGTGGGTGAGAAGACGAACGACCTTTTCCTTTTCCACCCATCGGGCCTCCGGATGCTGGGCATCGCGGGGACTAAAACGGGCCTGCGTCGTGGAAAAAAGAAAGAGGTGTATGGTTTTAAGTTCGGAGCGGTCATCGCCGCCGCCCAAGGCAATGCGATAGCGCCGGTAAGACCCGAGTTCCTTTAACAGCTTGAGACGCCGGATGCCGGACTCTTCAAAAATCTCGCGCTTGGCGGCTTGAAGGGCAGTCTCCCCTTTATCGATATGCCCCTTAGGCAAAGACCAGGACGTTCCCTGCTGGCTGACAACCAGCACCCGGCCTTTTTTATCCAGCACCACTCCGCCCGCACACTCAGCTTTTTTTGTCATTCCGCCACAGATCCCGTCGGATTCGTCCTTCGCAAAAACGCTCGGCGAAGATTAATAATGTCGGGATGCAGGGATTTGAACCCTGGGCCTCCTGGTCCCGAACCAGGCGCGCTAGCCAAGCTGCGCTACATCCCGTAATTTTTTATTCATGTAGCAAATCCGCCATGCTTTGTGGCGGAGCGCTACATCCCGTAAAATTATTCACAATCGCAGCGAATCCGACATGCTTTGTGGCGGAAAGCTGCGCTACATCCCGTAATTTTTTATTCATGTAGCAAATCCGCCATGCTTTGTGGCGGAGCGCTACATCCCGTAAAATTGTTAATGTCATTTCGAGTCTCTCGACTCCGCTCGAGATAAACTCCGCGGGAAATCCTGTCGTTTCTCTTCCTGCAAAGCTTTGTAAATCAGAATCTGCGTCCTCGCGGCACGCTCATCGACAATCCATTTGATGCCCAGCAAAACAGCTAACGCCAAAAATTGTAAAAAATACCGCGGCAGCAAGAAAGAACCCAAAAAAGCGGCAACCATGCCGGCCGCATAAAGCCTATGAAGCCATTTCGGACAAACAGCCGTTTTTTTAGGCTCTTTAAAAATCCCTTGCGCCGCGCGAATGGCCTTTTCGGGCGCACATTCCCCCTGGGCCTCACTCAAATTGACCCATAACGCGCGCGCCTTCAAAACCACCTCCACATCATCCGGGTGACGCCTTAAGTGGTCCACCATTTTCTTGAAAGGCTCGCCCTTCAGCTCGTCCACAAGATAACGGTAAAATTCTTCCGTGGATGGGCCGCCCTCCGGAAGTTGACGGGACATGCCTTTTGCGGCGCGCTGTCTGATGACAAAATCTTTTATTTGTTTTTCAAAAACATCCATCAGCGTTAAATCCCTTTGCCGTCCAGACGCGTTTTCAGCTTTTCTTTAGTCCGCCGGACAATCGTCGAAACCGTATCCCGCGGGATTCCCAAAATAAGACCGACCTCCCGATGCGTTTTTCCATCCACGACACAAAACTCAAGGCAGGCTCTGTCTTTTGGCTCAAGTTCCCCCAGAGCGGTCTCAAGCAGCCTTTCCCTTTCCCGGTCTTCGGGCCCTTCACTATCCATCACCAAATCCAGCCCATCGATCGGAAACGTATTTTTATCGGCGCGGGAAAGCATTTTGGCTTTATCCAGCGCCGCGCGGCAGGCCGCCACCGTCAGGTATTTCTTGAGGCTTCCCACCACCTTAAGTCGCGCCAACTCATTCTTTTCAAAAAGACTGGTAAACACTTCCTGAAAGATCTCATCCCACAGGTCGCTGTTGCGGCTGAAAATGGTGCCTTCCAGGGTCTTGCGGATACTCCAATGGATCAGCCCCGCGAAACGCTCCACAAAAAGCCGCCACGCCTCCCGTTTCCCTTCAAGGCACGCGGCCAGAAGCGCCTCGTCCGTCACGTCCCCAACTTCACGTTCTTAAGGATGCGCTCAAGCGTCGCCACGGCCGAGAGAATGGCCAAACGGCTCGTCCGGGGGTTTTCGGTGGACGGAAAATTCTCAGTCCGAGTATAAAACGATCCCGCGTCCCCCTGGACATAAAGCTCATGAACATTCACCAGCATGTGCGGAGAAGCGATGATGCGGACTTTTGTTTTTTTGGCGCCGATTCCCACCAGACTTAGCGTCGCCGACACATTGATATTCTTGGGAAAGCCTTTAACCGCCGCGGCCGCGTCTCCCTCAAACAGGACCTTTTCCTCTTTCAAATTTTTTAAATTAATCCCATGCTTGACCACGTAAGGGGCGTCTTCAAATCCCTGCGGCGGTTTCCGGGTCGTCAACGTTACCCGATGGATTTTTCCCATCCGCGCCGCCTTGAGTCCGTCGATTCCCACAACGCCGCCGCTGGGCAGATAAAGACAGCAGCGATGCGTGCGCGCCAGCTCGAAAACTTCCTTTTCCTTTCCCAAAATGCCGCCGACACTCATCACCATGACATCTTTGCCGCCGGAGAGGGCTTTTTTGGCGACTTCGTAGGCCGCCTGCATCGACGCGGCTTCAATCACCAAATCGCAGCGGCGAACCAAAAGATCAACCGAAAGAATCTTGGGTTTTGGACGAAGGTTTTTTTGGAGCTTCTTGGCGCGGGACGGGTCCGCGTCAGCGATCGCCTCGAGCGTCACTTCCTCGCTAAATTGTTTCTGGCAAGCCCTGGCCAATTCCCGGCCAATAGTCCCGCAACCCACCATACCGACTTTAATCATTACTTTCTTTTGCCAATTCTATTTTTGCCATCCACAAAAACGACTTTGGGCCGGTGTTTTTTGACTTCTTTTTCTGAAAGAAGCGCGTAGGAGATAATAATGACCTTGTCTCCCACTTCCGCCCATCGCGCGGCGGCCCCATTCATGCAAATCGTGCCTGAGCCCGGCGCGCCTTCCAACACATACGTTTCCACGCGGGTGCCGTTATGGAGATTCACGATTTGAACCCGTTCAAAAGGCGTGATGTCCGAGGCTTTGAGCAAATTTTTGTCGATGGTAATGGAGCCGGTATATTTGAGGTTGGCCTCCGTCACCGTGGCCCCGTGGATCTTGGATTTCATTAAAACTCGGATCATGCTTTTGTCCTTATTAAAATATTGTCAATCAGGCGCGTTTTGCCAAAAAAGACGGCCGCCGCCATCAAAACAGGCTTCGCCTTGGGAAATTTTACCATAGGCCGGAGATTTACAGCATCCACAATCTCTAGATACTCCACCCGAGCATGGGGAGCCGCCTTGAGGACATCCCGCATGGCCTTCTGCAAGCGCTTTACGTCCCGGACGCCGCTTTTGACAAGATTTTTCCCTTCTAAAAGCGATCGGTAAACCAAAGGGGCGTCTTTGCGCTCCTGGGCTGACAAAAAGACATTGCGGGAGCTCATGGCCAAGCCGTCCTTCTCCCTCACAATGGGCGCCATCCTCACCTGAACCGGCACGTCCAGGTCTTTGACCATTTGTTCCACCACACGAAACTGCTGATAATCCTTCTGTCCAAGATAAATTCTGTCCGGACCCACAATATTTAAAAGCTTCAAAACAACCGTCGCGACCCCGCCAAAGTGAGTTGGCCGGGAGCGGCCGCAAAGGCCCGTCGCCAATTCCTTCACCGTAACCGAAGTTTGAAAATCTTTGGCGTAAAAATTTTTCTCGGAGGGCGCCAACAGAAAATTCACGCCCGCTTTTTTCAAAAAGCTCCTGTCGCGCTCCATGCTACGCGGATAACGCTTGTAATCCTCGCCAGGGCCAAATTGAAGCGGATTCACAAAAATACTGACGACAACGACGTCATTTTCTTTTTTGGCCAGACGGACCAGCGAAAGATGGCCCTCATGAAGGCAGCCCATGGTGGGCACAAACCCCACGGACTGGAGCGCCCGACCGTCATTCCGAGCGTTCATTTGTCATTCCAAGCGCTTATTTGTCATTCCGATCGTTCATTTGTCATTCCAACCATTCATTTGTCATTCCGAGCGCTTATTTGTCATTCCGAGCGAAGTCGAGGAATCAAGAAGCTCTTTAACCGTCTTTTGGAACTGAGGGTGAACCCAATCGGGAGCCAGCTCGCTGAGAGGTTCGAGCACAAAACGCCTAGACGCCAAACGAGGATGCGGAATCGTCAACCGCTTACCATCGATAATCACCACATCGCCGTAAAAAAGAATGTCCAGGTCTACGGGCCTGGGAGAATTGGGCTCGGCGTCCTTCTTCCGTCCCAATCGCCGCTCGATATTCTTAAGATGAGAGAGAAGTTCAAGCGGCATGATTTGAGTTTGAATCTTGATGGCGCCATTCCAATACTTTTCCTGCCCTTGAGGTCCGCCTTCGGGCTCGGTTTCAATCAGATCGGAAACGGCCAAAACCTCGATATTTTCATTTTCCTTTAAGAGGACAATAGCCCTTTCGATATTGGCCTTGCGGTCACCCAGATTGGAACCTATCCCTAAAAAAACTATCGCCATTTTTTCATCCTGACCAGCGCCTCTTTGATTTGGGCCTGGGGAACCGTCAGCGCGAATCGAATATAACCTTCGCCGGCTTTACCGAAACCTACGCCCGGCGTGGCCACAATCCCCGTCTCCTCCAGTAACTTTTTACAATACAGCGTCGAGTCTTTCTCCCCGCCGGGAAGGCGGGTAAAAACATAAAACGTCGAAGGGTTTGGCGTCACCGGAAAGCCCAGTCCTTTTAAGCCGGTCACCAAAAGATCGCGGCGTTTTTTATAAAGCGCGTTGGTTTTTTTGGAGAAAGCAAAACTTTGACGCAAGGCCTCCATCGCCGCTTCCTGGATGGCCGTAAAAACACCGGAGTCTACATTGGATTTGACCCGCAAAAGCGCGTTGACCGCCGCCTCGGCGCCCGCGGCAAAACCGACGCGCCAGCCCGTCATATTGCAGGTTTTGGAAAGTGAGTGAAACTCGATACAAACATCCTTCGCGCCGGGGATTTCCAGAACACTCAAAGGCTTTTCCTTTCCAAAATAAACCTCCGAGTAAGCCAGATCCGAAGCGATCAGGATTTTATGCTCAGTCGCCCAAACCACCAGCCTCTCGTAAAAACGGCGCGGCGCGATAGCGCCCGTGGGATTATTGGGATAATTCACAAAAATGATCTTGGCGCGTTTCAAAACACCGGCCGGGACTTTTTCAAATTCCGGTAAAAAACCGTTTTCCTCACGCAGCGGCATGAGATGAATCTGGCCTCCCGCGAACAGCGTCCCGCTTTTATAGGGCGGATAACAGGGGTCGGGAACCAAAACAACGTCGCCGGGGTTGATGAAAGCCAGCGGCAGATGCGCGATGCCTTCTTTCGAGCCGATAAGCGGCTGTATTTCCGTGTCGGGATTCAGCGCAACGCCAAATCGCTTCTTGATCCACAACGCCGCCGTTTTGCGGAAAGGCCCATGGCCGCGGTCCAGCGGATAATGATGAGTTTCCGGCTTGCGGACGGCCTTGGTCAGCGCCGAGAGAATAAAGCCGGGGGTCGGCTTGTCCGGATCACCCACTCCAAAATCAATGACCTTGACACCGCGCTCGCGGGCCCTGCGTTTGGCGCGGTCGATTTCAATAAAAAGATAAGGCGGGAGTTTTTTGAGCCGTTCGGACTCTTCGAGAATGAAAGCCATTTTATTTTTTTAGAACGTCCGTCATGGTGTAAAGGCCGTTTTTCTTTTTGGAAAGAAAAAGCGCGGCCGCCAGAGCCCCTAGCGCGAAGGTGTCCCGCGACTGGGCGCGATGCGTGATCTCGATCGTCTCCGCCGGGCCCCCAAAAAGCACCGTATGGTCTCCCACGATTTCACCGGCGCGAATCACTTGCATGCCGATTTCTTCATTGGAACGCTCTTTATCCGTTTTTCCTTCTTGACGATAGCGCAAAGCTTTCTTCAAATCCCATCCTTTCGCCTTGGCAATGGCCTCGGCCAGCATCAACGCCGTTCCGCTGGGCGCGTCTTTTTTATGGCGATGATGGGCTTCGGTGATCTCGATGTCAAAATCATTCCCCAGCTTCTGCGCTGCCAGAGTCAGCAGCTCCAAAATAAGATTGACCCCGACACTCATATTGGAGGAACGCACAACCGGAATGGTTTTAGCCGCCGCTTCCAACGCTTTTTCTGCCGAGGAATCAAGGCCTGTGGTTCCTACCGCCAGCCCCCAACCCGCTTTCTGGGCCGCGGCAATGGCTTCCAAAGTGCCGTTGGGAGAAGAAAAATCGATCAACACTCCCTGCCCGCTGAGCGCGTCTTTTGAGAGCTTATTTTTTTTCTCATCAAAACCGCCCGCGACCTGAAATTCCGCCGATGCGCCGGCAAGCTCCATGATTCGCTGGCCCATCCGTCCCGCAGCGCCATTAACCGCGATTCGCACCATCAGAAAAGTCCTTTTATTTTTAAGCCATAGATTTTCATGGCGTCTTTTAAAATTTTCTCATTGCCGGACTGCATCGCGCAAAGCGGCAGACGAATTTCATCACCGCAAAGGCCCATAAGCGACATCGCCCGCTTGACGGGAATGGGATTAGTTTCGATGAACATCGCGCGACACAAAGGAAACATGCGGTAATGCAGCTGGCGGGCCCGATCATGCTCGCCGGCGGCGAAGGCTTTGACCATTTGGGAAATATCTTCCGGAATCACATTCGAAAGCACTGAGATAACCCCTTTGGCGCCCAAGGCCATCAACGGCAAGGTCAGCGAGTCGTCTCCGCTTAAAATCGCGATATCGCAAAGGGACCGCGTATGGGACGCCTGGTCCATGCTGCCGGTGGATTCTTTCACGGCCACAATCGTATCAATTTTGGAAAGCCTGGCCACTGTTTCCGGCAGGATGGTTACGCCGGTGCGTCCCGGAATGTTATAAAGCACGATAGGAATATTAACTTTTTTGGCGATAGCCTCAAAATGACGGAAGAGACCCTCTTGTGTGGGCTTATTGTAATAAGGCGACACGATCAGCGCCCCGTCGGCGCCCGCTTTTTTGGCGAAACTCGTCAGATGAATGGCTTCTTCGGTGCTGTTGGACCCCGTTCCGGCGATAACAGGAACCCGGCGATGGGCGGCCGCGACGACGATTTCTATCACGCGCTCATGTTCTTTGGTAGACAGGGTCGGCGACTCTCCCGTCGTTCCTACCGGCACAAGACCGGTGATGCCGGAGCGGATTTGCCGCTCAACCAGACTAGCCAGAGTTTTTTCAGCCACTTTCCCTTTTTTAAAAGGGGTTACCAGCGCCGTGATGCATCCTTGAAATTTCATAGTGTCACACTCCCCTCAAAAGAAACGTGTACCGGCCCTTCCAGATAAACATCGTGAAATTGCGAGTCCCGTTTTGAAAAATAAACTTTCAGCGCATCCCCTCCATGCGTAAGCACGGAAAGCGGGGATCCGAAACCCCTTAAAGCGGCCGCGATCAGCGCCGAGGCCGTGGACCCTGTCCCGCAGGACAGCGTTTCGTCTTCAACGCCGCGCTCGTAAGTGCGCGCGTGAATTTGACGGCCTTTCACCGCGACAAAATTGACATTGGTTCCCTTGGGCGCGAAAAGCGCGTGGTTCCGGATGGCCCTGCCCATTCCATAAACGTCATGTCCTTCAACGGAGTCCAGCATCACTACCGTGTGCGGCACGCCGGTATTGATAAAATGCGCCTTTACCACGCCGCCGGCGAGCGGAATTGAGATATCCAGTTTCATGTCGCGAGGATTAGTAATCCTGGCCTTCACGGTATCGCGAAAAACCTGGGTGTCAATAAGACCGGCCGGCGTTTGCACCGTTAGACGGTCTTTTTTTATTTTTTTCTGAATCGCAAAACCCGCCAGGCACCGGACTCCGTTGCCGCACATATCCGCCTCACTGCCGTCAGGATTAAAAATCCGCATCCGGACATCCGCGATTTTAGAGCGCTCCAAAAAAAGCACTCCGTCCCCGCCGATTGAGCGCTTGCGGTCACAAAAACGCCGCGCAACCTCCTTCAAATCTTTTTTGAATGTCAGCTTGCGGTTATCAAAAACAATAAAATCATTGCCCGCTCCAACCATTTTTGTGAAACGAATTTTACTCATACCAATGATTGCCACGTCATCTCGAGGAGGTCGCCGCGGCGACCTCGAAATGGCATTCTTTTTATCACAACACTTCCTCCACGATTGTCTCTAAGCGTACAAGGTCTTCCCGTGTTTCCCGGCGGCGGGCCGTAAAAAATTTCTTTCCACGCACCACGATTTCGGGAACACGGGGGCGTGAGTTGTAATTGGACGACATGACAAAACCGTAAGCGCCGCAGGACATCACCGCCAGCAGATCTCCCGCCCGCGAGAGCGCCATCTTCCTGTCCTTGGCCAGAAAATCCCCGCTTTCGCAAATGGGACCGACCACATCCGTATTGCGCAGCGCTCCCCGCTTTTTGACTTTCACCACAGGGACGATTTCATGATAAGCCCCGTAAAAAGCGGGACGGATCAAATCATTCATGCCGGCGTCTACAATCAGAAAAGACTTCGTGGGCGCGGACTTGCGGTAAAGGACTTTGGTCACCAAAATACCGCTATTGCCGGACACAAAACGGCCGGGCTCAAGAATCAATTTCAAATCTTTGCCCACATTGTGTTTTTTAAATAGCGGCAGAACCGCGCCGGCGAATTCCCTGGCCGTTTGCGGCTTTTCTTTGGAATAAATAATGCCCAGCCCCCCGCCGATATTCATGCTCTCTACCGGACAGCCGATCGCGCGGACCGCGTCGATAAAGTCCAGCGACCGGCGGATCGCCTTGATAAAAGGCTTGGCGTCGGTGATTTGAGAGCCGATATGGATATGCACGCCTGAAAAACGCAAGTGCGGATACCGCGCGGCCGACGCGAAAAGCTGATAAGCGGTGTCCCGGTCCAGGCCAAATTTATTGGCCTTGCCGCCAGTCGTAATATAGTGATGGGTATCCGGCGCCACATCCGGGTTGAGGCGAATAGCGATTTTCTGGAGAGTCTTCAGCTTTCCGGCAACATCGTTCAAAACTTCCAACTCCGCCGCCGACTCCACATTGAACATCAAAATGCCGCAGCCAATCGCTTCTTCGATTTCTTCCCGCGTTTTTCCTACGGAAGCAAATACGATTTTTTTGGGGTCAACGCCGGTTTTTTTGGCGCGGAAAAGCTCGCCGCCCGAAACGATGTCCAGTCCCGAACCGCTCCGCACAAGCGCCGAGAGCACCGTAAGATTCGAATTGGCTTTCATCGAAAAACAGATAAGAGGCTTGGCCGCCTTAAAAGCTTCTTTCAGCTTCCGGTAGTGGTCCAGAAAAGTCCCGACGCTATACAAATAAAAAGGCGTGCCAACCGCTTGGGCGATAGTTCTCACCGGTACGTCTTCGCAATATAATTCGTTGTGCTTAAATGAGAATCGATGCATAATTTATTAAACTCGAAGCACGAAATTCGAAATCCGAAACAAATCCCAACTTTTTAAATTTCAATTTTCCAAACCTCTCGTTTGATATTTTTTTCATTTTAATTTCTAATTTGTTTCGTGCTTCGAATTTCGGATTTCGTGCTTATACTTCCAGTCTCTCTTTCCATTTCTTTATCTGTTTCTTCACTTCGTTCGGGTTGGTGCTTCCCTGCGTCTTTTTCATTTGCACAGAGTGAAGCGCGTCAAAAAGATCGTACACATCCCCTTCCGCTTTGGGCGCGAACCGCTTTAAAATATCCAGGCCGATTTTAGAAAGCGCCACTGCATTAGCCTCACCGAAGCTGACAATTTCGCCAACCTGTCGATGGGCCTCATGAAATGAAACGCCCTTTTTAGTCAGATAATCGGCCAGATCCGTCGCGTAAACGCTCTCGTCTTTCAAAAGCGCCTTGGCGCGATCACGATTCACCCGAAGGGTTCTAAAAGCCCGCGTAAAAATATCCAAAAGCGCTTGGGAGCGCTCCACAGAATCAAACAAAAACTTTTTGTCCCATTGAAGATCCCGGTTGTAAGAACTGGCCAGGCCCTTCAAAACCATGAGAAGGCCGTTCAAGTTCGCCGCGAAAACCCCGGCCATGCCGCGCGCCAGCTCCAAAAAGTCGGCATTTTTCTTCTGCGGCATCATGGAGCTCCCCGTGCAAAAGGCCTCGTCCAGCTCCACTACGGCCCCGCCCCGCGTCTGCCCAATCAACAAATCCTCCGCTATTCTGGACAGCTCAAGACCCAACAGCGTGATAGCGGAAAGTAAGCTGAGCACAAAATCCCTGTCGCCGGAGACGTCATAGCTGTTATCCGTGATTCGCGAAAGTCCCAGATCCCGCGCGATCATTTTCTGGTCCAAATCATAAGCCACCCCGGCCAAAGCGCCGCACCCCAATACACAAACATCAAAAAGAGTTTGCGCCGTTCTTAAGTTAAGTTGAGCGCGCTCCAGCATCTCAGCATAAGCTAGAAAAATATGCGCCTGAGAAACCACCTGCGCGTTTTGCAAATGCGTCATGCCGGGAAGCAGAACGTCCTGAGATGATTCGGCCTGGCGGATGATTTCCAGCTGAAGCTTCCGAACCGCTTCGATGATTTTGAGCCCTTCGGCGCGGCAATAAAGCCGCGCGCTCTGGCTGACCAGGTCATTGCGCGAGCGGGCCGTGTGCAATTTATCCGCCAGGTCGCCCACTTTGGCCTTCAAAGCTTCCTGAATCGCCGAATGCACGTCTTCCGCGCCGGCATTCAAGATCAAACGCCCTTTTTGATGCTTGTCCGCCAATTCCTTGATGGCGCCCAAAAGCTTCGACGTTTCGGCCGCGGATAAAACCCCGCACTTTTGCAGCGCTTTCACATGCGCCGCGTCAATCTCCAGATCATAAGCCAAAAGCCGCCTATCCAGAGCAAAGGATGCGCTAAAACGCTCGAACCCCGCGTCTATTTTCTTCTTGAATCTCCCGCCCCATAATTTTTTCATCATTGCATCCTTCTGATTTTTTAACCCTTCCTGTCATTTCGAGGTCGCCGTGGCGACCGAGAAATCCTGCTTTTAAAACAAGATCTCTCAGGGCCTTCAGCCCTTCGAGATGACAGTCGTTATTATTTCTTATAAGGCAACGCCCATAGATCGATAAATCCCTTCGCCAGCTTCTGATCAAATTTGTCTTTCTCGCTGTAAGTGGCCAGACTCTCCTTGTAAAGCGAGTAAGGTGATTTGCGCCCCACCACATGCGAGGAGTATTTCCTGAGCTTAACCCGGACCGTACCGGTCACTTTTTTCTGAGTGGTCTCAATAAAAGCGTCCAGCGCCTGACGAAGCGGTGTAAACCAAAGTCCGTAATACACCAGCTCCGCGTACTTCAGCGATATTCCCTCTTTGTAATGCAAAAGTTCCCGGTCCAATACCAGGCTCTCTAAATCCTTGTGGGCCTGAAGAAGAATAGTCGCGGCAGGCGCTTCATAGGTCTCACGCGATTTGATGCCCACCAGACGATTTTCAATCATGTCCATGCGTCCGATGCCGTACCGGGCGCCCAAATCATTGAGCTCGGCGATCAGCTTCAATGGCTCTATTTTACGGCCGCCCAAACCCACCGGCACACCGCCTTCAAACTGGATTTCAACCGTTTTTTCTCTCAGATTTCTTTTTTCGGCGCCCTGGGTCCACTGGAAAGACTCCGCGGGCGGCTCGACATTCGGGTCCTCCAAGACGCCCGCCTCAACACTAACGCCCCAGATATTTTTATCAATGGAAAATGGGCTTTTTTTGGTGACATCGATGGGAATCCCATGCTTGTGGGCGTAGGCGATTTCCTCTTCGCGCGATTTGAATTCCCATTCCCGAACGGGCGCCAAAATTTCCAGCGTCCCATCCAGAGCCTGTGTCGTCACTTCGAACCGCACCTGGTCGTTGCCCTTGCCCGTGCAGCCATGCCCGACAGCGGTCGCCCGCTCGGCGTGAGCCACGGCCACCTGCTCAGCGGCGATCAAAGGCCGGGAAAGCGCGGTGGCCAGTGTGTAGCGGCCCTCATAAATCGCGCCCGCTTTCAAGGCCGGCCAGATATAGTCGGTGACAAACTTCTTTTTTAGGTCTTTGACGACTACTTTGGAAGCGCCGGCTTTTTTCGCCCGCTCAATCGCGGCATGCGTGGTTTTTTCCTGTCCCACATCGGCCATATAAGCGATCACTTCATAACCCCGCGCTTTTAACCAGTGAATCGCGACGGAGGTGTCCAAACCACCGGAATAGGCTAATACAACCTTCTTCATTGAAAAACCCTTTCGATTAAATCCGAATCACGAAGCACGAAATTCGAAACAAATTCTAATTTTTCAAATTTCAATGCTATAAACCTCTTGTTTGATATTTGTGTCATTTTAATTTCTAATTTGTTTCGTGCTTCGTGCTTCGGATTTCGTGCTTTACATTTATGTTAGCGTTTTTTCTTTCTTCCCAGCAGTATCGTCAACAGCGCCTTCTGCGTGTGGAGCCTGTTCTCCGCCTGATCAAAAATCACCGAGCGCGGATGATCGATCACTTCTTCGGTGATCTCTTCATTGCGGTGCGCCGGCAGACAATGCATGAACACGGAGTCTTTCGGAGCCTTATTGAGAATAGCCATGCTGACCTGGAAAGGCTGAAAATCCTTAAGCCTTTGTTCGCGCTGTTTTTCCTGTCCCATGCTCACCCACACGTCCGTATAAATGGCATGCGCGTTCTTGATGGCGGTGAAAGGGTTATTGGAAAGGGTGATCTTGGACCCGCTTTCCTTGGTGATCAATTTAATATCCTTCAACACCTCTTCGCTGGGCTCATAACCGCGCGGGGTAGCGACAGCCAGATTGGCTCCGACTTTGGCCGATCCGTAAATCAGCGAATTGAGCACGTTATTGCCGTCCCCGATATAAGCGATGTTGATCCTGGAAAGCGTTTTAAACTTTTCCCGGATCGTGAACAAATCCGCCAGTGTTTGGCAGGGGTGATGCGCCTGGCTTAAGCCGTTGATCACCGGAACATCGGCCGCCTGCGCGAAAGCTTCTATTTGGGAATGATGATAGGTTCTGAGCACCGCCCCGTCGCAATAACGCGACAAAACCCGCGCGATATCCTTCACGGACTCCCGATCCCCCAGCGGCGACTCCTGCGGATCCACGTAAACCGAGTTTCCGCCCAGTTCCGCTATGCCCACCTGAAACGAGACTCGCGTGCGGATCGACGGCATCTGAAAAAGAATCGCCAGCGACTTGCCCTTTAGCTTGGAGGCAAATGCCGCCGGGTCCTTCTTCATCCGCTCCGCGAGTTTAAACAAAAACTCAAGGTTAGCCGGATGCAGTTCCTTCAGGCTCAAAAAATCCTTCGATTCAAAAGAATCGGACGGTTTTCTCGAAGAAACTTTCTTCGATTTGGTTTTCTTTTTACTCATTCTGAGGCACTCCTTCTTTGGTCAAAACTTCATCCAGAATCTGCGCTGCCCGGTCAATTTCCTTCTCCCTCACAACCAGGGGCGGCATGAGCCGCAAAACATTGCCCTGCGTACAATTGATGAGAAGGCGCCTTTTCAGGCACTCCTCATAAATCCCTTTTCCTTCTTTCCCAAGCTCAACGCCGGCCATAAGGCCCATCCCGCGCACCTCTTTCACGATGGAATGGCGGCGCTTGAGATCGTTGAGCTTCTTGAATAAATGCGCTCCCATGATAACGGCATTCGACATTAATTTTTCTTTTTCAATGGCTTCAAATACGGCCAGCGCCGCCGCGCAGGCCAGCGGGCTGCCGCCGAACGTCGTGGCATGCGTGCCGGGTCCGAGCGTATCGGCGATTTCTTTTCTGGCCACCATTGCCGCGATGGGGAACCCGCCGCCCAGCGACTTGGCCAATGTCATGATATCCGGCTCGATATCAAAGTTCTTATAAGCGAACATCCGTCCCGTGCGTCCCATCCCGGTCTGCACTTCATCCAGAATCAAAAGAAGCTTTTTGTCCTGACAAAGCCTTTTGACGGACGAAAGATAAGCCGCGTCCGCCACGCGCACGCCGCCCTCGCCTTGAATGGGCTCCAGCATGATCGCGGCGGTCTTCGGCGTCAGGGCCCGCTCCAGCGCCTGAAAGTCATTAAACGGCACCGTCACAAAACCGGCCACCAGCGGCTCAAAACCCTCTTGAAACTTCTTCTGCCCCGTCGCCGAAATCGCCGCGAGCGTGCGCCCGTGAAAAGAGCGCTCCATGGTGATGATTTCATTCCGGCCGGGATTGGCCCATTTGCGCGCCAGTTTAAACGCCGCCTCATTGGCCTCGGCGCCGGAATTGCACAAAAAAACTTTGCCCGAAAACGAATGCCGGATGATTTCCTGCGCCAAAACCCCCTGCGGCTCATGATAATAATTGTTCGAAACGTGGATCAGCCGATCGGCCTGGCGCTTGATGGCCTCGGTCACGCGCTTATGGCAATGCCCGATCCCGCTAACCGCCCACCCGGGAAAAAAATCAAGATACTCATCCCCTTGCGCATCCCAAACCCGCGTCCCACGACCGCGCTCCAAAACAAGCGGCGTGCGGTTGTAGCAGGGAAT
>JACQQX010000059.1 GCA_016206805.1 Candidatus Omnitrophota bacterium | reverse complement strand
TATTCCTACCTATGAATTCACACTTACCAATGTGCGGTGCTCCGGGTGGATGTCCTTCCGTGGGACGCGCCATTTCCCACCGGAAATGACGCTCGGTGACAACGCGCGTGGGTCGCCTGCGGCGACACCGGGCCACGCACGTCGTCAACGCCCCCAGAAGGACATCCACCCGGAGCACCGCACATTGGTAAGTGTGAATTCATAGGTAGGAATAGCGCGACCAACACCTGGCACTTTTGGGGATGGTTGTATTGCTTACCAAAAGGGCCTGTCCCCTTCCGTAAGGTGCCAGGTGCGCCCGGCACCACCGGCACCTGGGGAGTTCATGATGGCTAATGTGAAGATTTGGGGACGGTTCTCTTTTTGGAAACGAAAGCCAGTTCTGGACCTTCAAAATGCCTGTTTGTGTATAAGGCCTGGCACTTTTAGGGCAAAAAGGAACCGTCCCCTTGGCCAATGGACGTTCGTTTAACAGTGGGTGAAAATAAGGGATGCTTTGAACGCGCGGTCGGTTGGACAAGAATAAAAATAAGGTAAGATTAGTTAATTTAAGATGAAGGCGCCGTGTCGACTTCCCGAACGACCCGGTAAACGATTTCTCCCTCTTTGGCTTTGTTGAATTTCTCTCGGGCTACTTTCTCCAGGTACACCGGGTCCTCTCTCAACAATCGCAACTCCCGCTCCAAGAGTTGGTTTTGAAGCTCCAGTTTTTTGATCTCCTCCGCCAGCCGGTCACTGCGCTGTCCGAGTGACCGGACATGCAGGACCTTTGGCGTCAGAACAATCAAAAAAACGATCGCCAGAAGAAGGAAAATAATAAAAGAGGCGGGCTTACGCAAGTTCTTCTTCGATGCGGAGAAGCTGGTTATATTTGGCGATGCGGTCCGTGCGGGACAAAGACCCCGTTTTGATTTGCCCGGCGCCCGTGCCAACGGCCAGATCCGCGATGAAAGCGTCCTCGGTTTCGCCCGAGCGATGGGATACGATGACGCCATACTTGGCTTTTTGAGCCAGGCGAATCGCTTCCAGCGTTTCTGAAACGGTCCCGATTTGATTCACTTTGATGAGAATGGCGTTTGTCGCGCCCATTTTGATGCCTTTGGCTAAACGCTCAGGGTTTGTGACAAAAAAGTCATCACCCACGATTTGGATTTTTTTGCCCATGGCTTTGGTGAACCGGACATACCCATCCCAGTCATTTTGGTCCAAACCGTCTTCGATGGAATAGATCGGAAACTTGGAAGACAACTCGGAATACATGCTGATCATTTCATCGGCCGTAAAAAGTTTTCCGGGATTAGACTTCCAGAATTTGTACCCTTTGCGGCCACCCTCGTCAAAAAGTTCGGAGGACGCGCAGTCGAGCGCAATCTTGATCTGGCTGCCCGCTTGGTAACCGGCCGCGGCAATGGATTCCATGATGATTTCAAGCGCTTCCTGATTTCCCAGATTCGGAGCAAAACCGCCCTCATCCCCCACCGCCGTGATATGGCCTTTCTTTTTCAAAATGGACTTCAAGTGATGGAAAATTTCGGTAATCCAGCGCAAACCTTCCGAAAAAGAAGGCGCGCCGTGCGGGGCGATCATGAATTCCTGAAAATCGATTTTATTGTCCGCGTGTTTGCCGCCGTTGATGATATTGGCCATCGGGATGGGCAGGATATACTTTTTATTCTTATGAAGATTGCCGATATGTTTCCAAAGCGGCAGTTCTTGTGAAGCGGCCGCCGCGCGGCAGGCGGCCATCGACGCCGCTAAAATCGCGTTGGCGCCGATGCGCGCCTTATTGGGCGTGCCATCCAGCCTAATCATGAGCGCATCCAAACCGTTTTGGTCCAGCGCGTCCTTCCCTTTCAAAGCTTTGGCCAATTCGGTGTTGGCATTATGGACGGCTTTCAAAACCCCTTTACCCAGATACCGTTTTTTATCGCCATCCCGCAGTTCAACCGCCTCATACTCGCCGGTGGAAGCGCCGCTGGGAACCGCCGCCCTCCCAAACGATCCATCCGTCAGCAAACAATCCGCCTCGACGGTGGGGTTTCCGCGGGAGTCAATGATTTCGCGGGCTACAATTTTTTTAATAAGGGCTTTTGACATGTTTTCTCCGTTTTTAAAGTCATCCCGAGCACACCCGAGGGATCAACATGAACTTGACTTGATTCCTCGACTTCGCTCGGAATGACAGATTGTTTCTTGAATGGCTTTTGGATAAACTCTATGTTCTATTTTGTGAATTTTCGCTTCAAGTGATTTAAGTGTTTCATTTTTTAAAATATCGATTTTCTGCTGATACAAAATCGGTCCGGCATCGACTTTTTCGGTCACCAGATGCACGGTAACGCCGGTTTCTTTTACGCCGGCTTGAAATGCGTCGCGAATGGCATGCGCGCCTTTGAAAGCGGGCAGATAAGAAGGGTGGATATTGACGATACGCTTTTTGAAAGCGTGGACAAAAACGGGTGAGAAAATACGCATGAAGCCTGCCAAAACAATCCAATCCACATTCTGGCTTTTCAAAATGGAAACCAGTATCCGCTCATAATCTCCGCACGAAGTAAAATGCCCCGGCTGGATCAACACAACGGGAATCCCGGCCTTATGGGCGCGGGTCACCGCGTAAGCCCCCGGTTTGTCACACACCATGAGCGCGATATGCGCGTTTAATTTCTTTTTTTTAACCGCGTCAATAATGGCCTGGAAATTAGAGCCAAACCCCGAGCAGAATACGGCGAGACGTGTCCCGCTCCTGCGCGCAGGGGCGGGATTAGCCGGCGAGCGCTTGGTCAATTTTTTTCTGGAGATCGCCTTTGCTCATAGCGCCAATGATACGGGAAATCTCCCGTCCATTTTTAAAAAGGATCATGGTCGGAATATTCATAACGCCAAATTGGGTCGGCGCGTTTTGATTCTCATCCACATTGAGTTTGCCGATCTTAAGCTTTCCGGCGTACGCGGGCGCCAATTCCTCAAGAATTGGTCCGATTAAACGGCAAGGCCCGCACCACTCGGCCCAAAAATCAACGAGCACCGGCACCGCTGACTTAGAAACCTCCGATTCAAAATTATTATCATTAATCACTACGGTATTTTGTCCCATAAACCCTCCTTAAACAAAATTTAAGCTGGCGGTCAGAATTGAACTGACGACCTGCGGTTTACGAAACCGCTGCTCTACCAACTGAGCTACGCCAGCAAGAACAAATATTTTATCACAGTTTTTCTTGAATTGGTTTTACTGCTTGGCGGCTTTGAGAGCGGGGACTTTGAAATCCGTGGTAGGCAAAGTAGCGCCGGAGGCGCTTGATGGGACAGGGAGATGAACCTGCCGGGCCAAACCGACCATCGACATGAGCCGTATCGTCAGGTAAGTCATATCCACTTCCCACCACCTGAGACCGTGCCTGGCCGAGCGCTGGAAAGCGTGATGGTTATTGTGCCAACCTTCTCCAAAAGTCAAAAAAGCCACCCACCAGTTATTTCGAGACTGATCGGTTGTTTTGAAAGAACGGTATCCCCAGATATGTGAGGCGGAATTCACAAGCCATGTGCTGTGATAGACCAGCACCGAACGGACAAACATGCCCCATACCACAAAAGACCAGCCGCCCCACACATACAACAAAATCGCCAGAAAAAGCGCCGGCAGCATGTGGTTGCGGTTCAAAAACACCAGAAACTTGTCGCGCGCCATGTCCGGCGTAAAGCGCTTGCAGGACTCAAACTCGGCCAAAAACTTTTCCCGGCCAAAAAGCCAGGTCATGTGCGCCCACCAAAAACCTCGGTTGGGGCTATGAGGATCTTCTTCCTGGTCGGAATAGGTGTGATGGTAGCGATGCGCGGCTACCCAGGAAATCGGTCCGGCCTCACCCGCCAAAGACCCACAAACCGCCAGGATATACTGCATAAACTTGGGTGTTTCATAGCTGCGGTGCGTAAAATACCGGTGATACCCCAGGCAAATCCCTATCCCGCCGGTCAGCCACCACAGGAAAAGACACACCCCCAGCGCCTGCCAGCTAAAGGTGAAAAAGCCGGCCAAAGCTCCGACGTGCATGAAAATCATCCACACCAGCAGCACCCAATCATCAAATGTTGTAAAGCGGGATCTACGCGCCATTTACTCTCCTAAACCTTAATTTTACCACAGATTTGGTCCAATTTCTCCTTTAAAACCGGCAAAACCTCGTCATAGCGGAAAGTGCCGATCTCCTCGGACTTGCGCTTCAGCGTAACTGTAGTCGGCCCGCACCACACTCCCAAGTCCGCGTCGTCTGTCTCGCCGGGCCCATTCACCCGGCACCCCATGACGGCGATGGTCAGCTGATGCTCTTTGGCATAGGCCGTCATGGCTCTGACATCCATGGCTAGCTTCACAAAGTCCCCATTCTCCACCCGCGAACAGGACGGGCATGAAATGATATTGAGCCCCTTGCCAAAGTCGGGAACGGAAATGAATTTGCCGGCCTGAATGTCCTGGAGAATCCGGCGGCCCCAGAGGATTTCCTGCCACTTGTCTTCACTGGTCAGAGTGAGCGACACCCGCAAAGTATCGCCAATGCCCTGGGGAATCAATTTCTCAAAAGCCAGACGCGTCTTGATCACGCCATCCGGCAAGAGTCCCGCCTCCGTCACTCCCAGATGAATCGGAACATCTGGGCGGCGCTTGGCAAATGCCTGGTTGCACAACACCACTTTATCCGGGTCAGAGTCTTTAAGACTCACGACATAATGAGTAAAATGAAGGCTATCGAGCAAATCGCAATGCCAAACGGCACTTTCCACGATGGCGCGTACGTGATCGCCGGGATGCCGCTCCAAAAACTCAGGCGCTACTGAGCCGCAATTGACACCCACTCGAAGCGCCAAACCATGCGCTTTGGCGATAGACACCAGCCACTTTACTTTTTCGGCAATGGGTTTTTGTTTGTCCAGATGATGGAGATGGCCGGGATTGTAACGGATTTTATCGACATGCGGCGCCACCAGCTCCGCCAGAGGGAAATTTTCCTGGAGATCCACCACCAGTCTCGCGCGGGTTTGGCGGCGGATTTCGGCCAAAGCCGCGACATCCGTTTTATTGTCAACCGCGACGCGGACCAGATCCGCGCCTTTTTCGCGCAAGCGCTCGATTTGGGCGAGGGTGGCGTCGATATCCCGCGTATGGGTCGCGCACATGGACTGCACCGAAATCGGCGCCCCCCCGCCAATCGATAGATCTTTGACTTGGATTTTTCTCGTCATTAACCCTTTTGTGTCATTGGGCACTGCTGAGCTTGTGCCGGGGAACAACCGGACTTACCGGCATACTTTCCGGCACATTTGGACACTGAGCAAACGATGCAAAGGATGGAGGCGAGAATCACAAAAATACCGATCGCCTGCCCCAAAATCTTCACACCTTCTTTTTCTTTATTGGCCATCACCAAAACCAGATACCCCACACCCAACGCGATCAAACCTCCGGCAATGAACATGTTTCCTCCTTTTTTAAGGTAGATAATTATACCTGATGGAATAGAATTTGACTTCCGATTTTTGGAAGGTTAAACTTTGTCCCATGCCGAGGTAGCTCAGTGGTAGAGCGCCGCCCTGAAAAGGCGGGCGTGGGCAGTTCGATTCTGCCCCTCGGCACACTTCTAAGTTCAAGTCTCAAACCGCCTTCCTTTAAAACCATCTCCTTTTCCCTTGTCATCCAGCAAGGCTTTAATGGCCTTAAAAACAACCTGAAACTGCTGATCGTATTTTCTTTCCATTTCATGGATTTGAAGCCTTAAATTTTTATGGCTAATGATTGCCTCCTTAAGTTTGACAAACGTCCTCATGATTTGGATATTCGCAAAAATAGCCCTTTCACTGTTTAAAACACTCGAGAGCATAGCAACGCCCAGTTCGGTGAAAGCGTAAGGCAGGCTGGCAGAATGCTTAAGGTTTTGGAACCGGTCACAATTTGTGACCAGCTCTTTCGCCTCCCCTTTAGTCAATTGAAACGTGAAATCTGGCGGAAACCGCTTCACGTTTCTCTTAACGGCTTGATTTAAGACTTTAGTCGGTACGTTATAAAGCGACGCCAAATCGTGATCCAGCATGACTTTTTTTCCGCGTAGCATCAATATGCGTCTTTCAACTATTTCTTGAGAAAGAAATGACGAAATAGAAATAACTGCTTTTTTAGCCATAGCCCAATCTCCTTTTCTGATGAAATAAACGATCGGTTATTTATTTCTTTCGTTCAGATGGGCTGAACTACTTCGGGCAAGCTATCAGGAATGAGGGTTCGCTGCCCCTGAGAGG
>JACQQX010000057.1 GCA_016206805.1 Candidatus Omnitrophota bacterium | reverse complement strand
CGTGTCATTTCGAAGTCGCCTCGGCGACTGAGAAATCTCGATCTGAAAAACGAGATCTCTCAGCCCCTCCCGGGCTTCGAGATGACGACTTGGGGGGTTTTTCAGCGGACTGTTAGTTTAAAAAAAGATGCGAGAGAAAAGACAGCTTGAAGTTCTTTACCAGATCAGCCGGGCTCTTGTCGGAAAGCAGGACCTAGAGGCTATTCTCCAACAGGTCGTCAGCATGACCGCCGCGCTCATTGATTCCAAAACCTGCTCATTGATGTTATTGAACGCTGAAAAAGACAAGCTAGTGATTAAGGCCACGCAAAGCCTCAGCGTGGCCTACCGCGAGAAACCCCCGATCGAAGTGGGTCAAAGCGTCAGCGGCAAAGTGCTTGAGAAACGGCAGGCCATTCAAGTCGCCGATGTGACGAAGGACCCACGCTACAATTACCCGAAAATCGCCCAACAGGAAGGTTTAAAATCCCTTCTTTCCGTGCCGCTCATGATGGCCGATAAAGCCGTCGGTGTTCTGAATTGCTACACCGAAGAGGAAAGAGTTTTTAGCCGCGATGAGATACAGCTGGTCCAAACCGTAGCCAATCAAGCGGCCATTATGATTGAGCATGTTCGCCTTTTAAATGAAGAAGCCGAGAGTCGCCTGGCATTGGAAACAAAAAAAGCGATTGGCGAGGCCAAGCGGCTCTTGATGAAAAAACGGGGAATGACCGAAGAAGCCGCGCATCGCTTTATTCAAAAAACCAGCATGGAGCGCAATAAACCGCTCAAAGAAGTGGCTGACGCCATTTTAATGGCCGCCGATCTGGAGAATAAGTGAAGTAGGGATTGTGGTATGATAATGCGCATGTTCTGGCTCGTTATCTTTTCCATGATCATGGGTTCGGCGGAGGCGCGGGAAGTGGCGGTTGAAAAGGCAGTGTTAGCCGGCGGATGTTTTTGGGGCGTGGAAAAGGTGTTTGCCGATCTCCCCGGAGTCGTTTCCACCCGCGTGGGTTATACCGGCGGCGCCGTCAAAAATCCTACCTACGAGGCGGTCTGTAGCGGCCGCACCGGACATGCCGAAGCCATTGAAGTTACTTTTGATCCTTCTAAAACCAGTTATGAGGACATGCTGGTCAATTTTTTTAAATACCACGATCCCACCACTTTAAACCGCCAGGGGCCGGATATCGGAACGCAATACCGCTCGGCGATTTTTTATCACAGCCCGGCGCAGAAAGCCGCCGCCGAGCGCGCGGCGCGGCTTTTGGAGGAGGCGCGCGTTTTTAAGGGAAAAATAGTCACCGAAATTGCGCCGGCGGGCGAGTTTTACGCGGCGGAGGATTATCATCAGAAATATCTCAAGAAAAATCCGGGCGGTTACTGCTCCATTCAACTTCAATCCAAAAAAATCAGCCAGGCGCTGCGTGCGACATCTTAAGCGCGCTTTATTTTTTTCTTTAATCCTTTCCATCGGCCTTGAGCCAATGGCCCACGCGCTTCCCACGGGGATGCGGGTGGAATCCGGCGAGGTCACCGTTGAAAGTTCCGATGAGCGATCGCTGGTCATTCACGCGGCGGACCAGGCCATCATCAATTTCGACTCCTTTTCCATCGCCGAAAACGAGTCGGTGCGTTTTATCCAGCCTTTTGAGTCGGCGAGCGTCCTGGGACGCGTGACCGGCGGGAGCTTGAGCGATATTTTCGGGGCGCTTTCGGCCAGCGGCCGGCTGTTTCTGGTCAATCCCGCCGGCATTCATTTCCACTCGTCGGCGCAAATCGACGTTCATTCGCTTGTCGCTTCCACGCTGGATATCCAAAGCGCGATGTTCAGGGCGGGGGAATTTTCCTTCGAAAAGGCCGCGGGGTCCGGCCTTGGGAGGATTCTCAATGAGGCGGAAATCTCGGCGGCCGAGGGCGGTTTTCTGGCGTTCCTGGCCGAGCAGGTTGAAAATAGAGGCCTTCTTTCCGCGCGCCTGGGAACGGTGGCTCTGGGCGCCGGCCAAAAGCAGACCTTAAGCTTCGACGAGCAGGGGCTGATCCATTTAATTATCGATGAGGGCGTGGCGCGGAGTCTGGAAAACGGCTCGGCGCTTTTGGAGAATTCCGGCGTGATCGCCGCCGATGGGGGGCGGGTGATTTTGCAAGCCTTCGACCCTCTTTCGCTTTTGCGAAAGGCCGTTAATCTGCAGGGGGTGGTCGAGGCAGACACTGTTACCATTCTCACCGACGGCTCGATCGAGATCGGAACGTCCGTCAAGGGCCGCTCCACGGTGGAGCTGACCGGCCGCGGCGCGTCGACTATTTACGGCGACAACACTTTTTATAATTTGATCTGCCGGGCGCCGTCCAAAACACTGAACTTTGAAGCCGGCAAAACGCAGACGGTTTTGGGCGAGTTTCACATTGAGGGCGCCAGGGGCGAGCTTGTCAATATTCATTCCACGGACCCGGGAAACGCCCAGTGGCGCCTGGACGCGCGGGGCGAGACTTCCCTGCGCATGGTGCATCTGGGCGACGCGTGGAATATTTCGGACACTGTCATCAAGGCCATTCCTTCCAATAGCTTTGGCAATAACACCGGCTTTGACACCGACCCGGTGTGGTCGGCTACCGGCGGCGGCGCCAAAAAATGGTCAACGGCCTCCAACTGGGACACGGGGGTTGTGCCCGGCGTTTCCGACACCGTGACCTTCAACGGGACCAGCCTCAAGGATTCGCAGGTGGATAATAACTTTGGCGGGACTATCGCCGAGCTCAACATCAACTCCGGCTACACGGGGACCATCACGCTTCAGCGCTCGCTCAGCGTCACCGGCAATATGTCGGTCGGGGCCGGAACGTTTGACGCGCAGAATGAGAATTTGACCGTCGGCGGGCTAACGGTATCGGGGGGAACGCTCGACGGCGACCGCGCGGACCTGGATGTCAACGGCAATGTGACCATCTCCGGCGGGACGTTCACCGCCCCCTCGGGCAGTTTCGCGGTTTCCGGGAATTGGAGCAAAACCGGCGGCACGTTTGACGCGGCCGGGGAAACGGTGACTTTCGACGGGGCCGATCAATCCATCAGCGGCGATACGACATTTCACCATTTAACGAAAAATGTGACGACGGCCCGGACATTGACGTTTGAGGCCGGAAGCGCGCAAACGGTGACCGGCGCGCTCAACCTACAGGGAGCGGTGAACGCGCTTCTTTCCTTACGAAGCAGTGTGGACGGGACGCGGTGGGCCATCAATCCGCAGGGCGCGCGGACGATTCAATATCTCGATGTGAAAGATTCCGAAAATTCCAATGCCGTCTCCATCACGGCGTTTGGGTTCAACATCACCAATTCTGGAAATAACACGGGCTGGAACTTCACCGCCGCGGCCGCGACGACGACGGCCGCCTTCTCAAAGAAAACCTCCGTGGCGGCTATCCGGGAAGAGATGAAAAAGGTGCGTTATGAACGGATACCCGTGGTGGTTCCGGTGGGCAACGCGGGAGTTTTGGCCTACGTCCTCGGGCGTCAGAAGCCGAATCTGGCGGCGAAGTGAACCAGCGGGCGATCCTTGTCCTTTGACTCGTCACCGATCGGAAATCCCAAGTCCAGTTGAAATGAGAAATTGTTTTCCAGATCGACGCGGAAGCCGAATCCCGTCCCCAAAAGAAACCGGTCTTTGACGCTGGATTCCGTCGGCGTCCTCTCGCGAAAATAAGTTTTAGCCGCGTCCAAAAATCCTACCACGTGCACCGACTCCGACCACTTCCTGCCGGTAAACGGCGCGCGGAAAACGTCGGGAATAATGAAGGGTAGCACTCGCAGCTCAGCCGACAGGTTGTAGCCGCTGTCGCCCGCCGAGTCGGACTCGGGATAGCCTCTGACCGAATACGCCCCGCCCGCCCTGAATTGCTCGACGGAAGCCAGGTTGTCCTTGGACCATTGTCCGCCCGCCCTTAGGACCAAAAAAGAGGAGCCTGACAGTTTTTGAAGGCGGGCAAGGCTCGCCGTCGTGTAAAAAAACTCACCGCCCGCGTTGGTCCGGCTGGCGTTTCTATCCACTTCGTCCGATCCGCCCAAAAAATGAGACAGGCCCTGGTGAAAATCGGCCGAGAAATAATTCACGCCGTTTGCGCCGCGCGTCGTGACGCGTGGTCCGAGCTTCAAAACGCGCATGCGGTCAAAGTCTATTTTTAAATCATCCGCCGTGGTTTTGGAGTCCTTGAGTTCTAAAGCTATCTCCGCCCCTAATTCAAAGGCGCGTGTCCGTACGAAGTGGTGCACGACACTCGGCGTGATATTGCGGTAAAGGCCTTTAATTTCCTCGCTTTTCAAACTTCCGACAAGCATGCTGGAAACGTGGCTGGCATTGAGCGACAGGACGGTGCGGTCGTTTTTGAGAGGATAGGCGTATTCGCCCGACCAGGCGCGAAAAGCGCCTTCCTCGGCCATGGACAACACCGTTTTTAAAATGTCGCCACGGCCCGTGAGATTGGTGTGATCCCAATGCGTTTCATGCCGCCCGCGGTGCGTGTTCTTGGTGCCTCGGTTATGCGTTTCAAAATAAACATGGCCGGGATAATTTTCCTCGGCTTTGAGAATAATGTCTGAGGTCCCGGGATCGTCGCCCGCCTCCAGGTACACCCTGGCGCTTCGGTCCTCATTTCGGTTGAGATAAAAAAGACTCCCTTCGAGGTCCTGAATCCGCAGGACGCGGTCCGGCCGCACGAAGATGGCGTTGGTGTAAAGACTGTCGTCAAACCACTGATTGCCCTCAACCCTGATCTTGCCAATTTTTCCCTCGAGACATTGGATGGTTAAGACGCCGCCAGTGACTTTCTGCGGAGGCACCCAGGCGACGCTGGTCGGGTACCCGGCCAGGCGATAGAGTGCGCTGATTGAATCGGCGAGTTTTTTGATTTCGTCAAAACTCACGACGCGATTCTCATACGCCGCGCGCAGGGCGTCGATCGTTTTAGCCGGCAGGAGCGAACAGCCCTCCACATTTATTTTTTTGACGAAGAAGGAGGTTTTGCCGTGGGCCTCGGGAACTTCGGGTTTTTCGAAATTAATTTCAATTTCCTCTTTTTCGGGGAGGAGGGGCTTTTCTTTTTCGTGGAAGGTCTCGGCCTGAGTGACCAGCTGGCGCCTATCCTCGGACGTGGCTTCGGCCCGGCCGGGGGAGGGGCTTCCAAAAAGAAGGGCGATTGTGATAAGATAAATCAAAAGGAGACGGATGCCATGCCGCATGTGATCACGGAAAAATGTCTGGGAGAGCAGTACGCGTCCTGTGTGGCCGTTTGTCCGGTGGATTGTTTTCATGCCGGGACATACAAGAATGAACCGTTCATGGTGATCGATCCTCTGACCTGCATTGACTGCGGCCTGTGCGTTCCGGAGTGTCCGGTGGGGGCTATCGTTCCCAAAATCGACATTGATCCCGAATACACCAAGATCAACGCGGATCTGGCGCCGCAGTTCATGAATAACCCCAAAGTCACGCCGCGCGACACCAGCGAAGCCCCGCATAAAGGGCACCACAAAAAAGTTTAGAAATCCACTGTCATTATATTTGAATATTATGCCGCGCTTCAAAAGCGCGGATGGCGTCCTCTTTTTTCAAAGTTAGTCCGATGTCATCGAGACCGTGGATGAGGCGCTCTTTGACGCCCCCGTCGATTTCAAAATGAAATGAGATCTCTTCCGGCAGATGAAGCGTGAAGCGCTGTTCGTCCAGGTTCGCCGTGGCCTCAAGACCGGGATAGCGATCCGTCATTTGGAAAATTTCCTCCACCTCCGCCTCGGCCAGCTCGATCGTTAAAAGCGAATTTTTAAAACTATTGTTTCGGAAGATATCGGCGAAGGAAGAGGCGACCACCGCTTCAAATCCATACTGGTGAATCGCCCACACGGCGTGTTCCCGGCTTGACCCGCAGCCAAAATTATTCCGCGCCACCAGAATCGTCGCCCCTTGGAAGCGTTTGGCGTTGAGAGGGAAGTCAGGGTTGGGTTTTCCGTCCGGCAGGTACCGCCAGTCGTAAAAAAGCTGAGGCCCAAAGCCGGTTCGCGCGATGGATTTTAGAAATTGTTTCGGGATGATCTGGTCGGTGTCGACGTTGGAGCGGTCGAGGGTCGCGATCAGGCCGCGGTGCGATTTAAAAGACTTCATAAAGAAACTCCCGTCATTGCGAGCGTAGCGAAGCAATCTCTGCGCAGAGATTGCTTCGTCGCTTCGCTCCTCGCAATGACATTAGCGCCATGTCCGGATATCCACAAAATGTCCGGCAACGGCCGCCGCGGCGGCCATTTCCGGGCTCACCAAATGGGTGCGTCCGCCCTTGCCTTGACGGCCTTCAAAATTGCGATTGGACGTGGAAGCGCAGCGCTCACCCGGGGAAAGCTGGTCCGGATTCATGGCCAAACACATGCTGCAACCGGATTGACGCCAGTCAGCGCCCGCTTCTTTAAAAATTTTATCCAAGCCCTCATTCTCAGCTTGTTTCAAAACTTGCTGCGAGCCCGGCACTACCAAAACGCGCACATGTTTGGCGACTTTTCTTCCCTTGAAAATCTTGGAGGCGGCCCGCAAGTCTTCGACGCGGGCGTTGGTGCAGCTTCCGATAAAAACCGTGTCCAGACGAATATCGGTGATGGGAGTGCCGGGCTTGAGCCCCATGTATTCCAAGGCTTGTTCGACATCCTTGCGGGAGTGACCGGCCACTTTATCCGGTTCCGGGATGCGGGCAGTGACATCCAGCACCATGCCGGGATTGGTGCCCCAGGTCACTTGCGGCGCGATTTGCGAAGCGTCGATGGAAAGCGCTCTATCAAACTTAGCGCCCTCATCCGTGGGCAATGTTTTCCAAAAAGAGACAGCTTTATCCAGTTCCGCTCCTTTGGGAGCGAAGGGACGTGAGCCTTTGGCGATGTATTCAAAAGTGATTTCATCCGGCGCCACCATTCCGGCCCGCGCGCCGGCTTCGATGCTCATATTGCATATCGTCATGCGCGCTTCCATGGAAAGGTTTTTCACGGCTGGACCGGCATATTCCAATACATAGCCGGTGCCACCGGCCGTCCCAACCACGCCAATGAATTTTAAAATCATGTCTTTGGCCGTCACAAAAGGAGAAAGTTTTCCTGTAAATTCCACTTTAAACGTTTTAGGTTTTTTCTGCGGCAGGCATTGCGTCGCCAGAACATGCTCCACTTCGGAAGTCCCGATTCCCAGCGCGAAGGTACCAAAGGCGCCATGGGTGGAGGTATGCGAGTCGCCGCAAACGATGGTCAATCCGGGAAGCGTGATCCCCAGTTCCGGTCCGATGATGTGAACAATGCCTTGTTCGTCGCTTTTCAAATCATAAAGTTTGACGCCGAACTGGCGGCAATTTTCCGTCAAGGCTTCGACTTGGGCCTTGGAAATGGGGTCTTTGATGTTGAAACGGTCATCGGTAGGGACATTGTGGTCCATGGTCGCGAAGGTTAGGCCCGGTTTACGCACTTTGCGCCCCGTTAAACGCAACCCTTCAAACGCCTGCGGGCTTGTCACCTCATGAACCAAATGCCGGTCGATATAGAGCAGAATCGTGCCGTCCGAAAGGGTGGTAACGACATGCCTATCCCAAATTTTCTCAAAAAGTGTCTTCGACATAAGTTAGATAGTATAACACAAGAACGCATAAAGTCCCGGCGGCGGTAACGACTCGGTTGCGGTAACGAAGCCCGTATCGTCTATCGGTAGCGTCTTGCGTCGTAGATCTTGACGTTACCGTCACCGAATACCGATACGGGCTTCGTTACCGCAACCGCAACCGATTGATACCTTGAAGGTCTTGGAGAGAGATGATAGAGTAAGGGCCAAAAGGAGCGCTTTTGCCGGATTCTAAGAAACTGCCTTATCTTATTAAGCTGATGGATGATGAATCGGTTGTTGTTCGGAAGGCGGTGATTAAAGAATTGGCCGCTTTCGGGCCCTCGCTTGATCAAGAGCTTTCCAAACTCGATATCGATGAACACCAAAAGAAAATCATTCAAGACCTCCTGAAGAAAAAATGAACGTCGCCCAACCCAAGCTTAATCCCTTCGCCCCCCGCGTTTACGGCGACTTAAAAAAAGTCACCGAACATGTTTATGTCATGCGCAACATCACCAATTCCTCTTTTGTGATCGGTCAAAAGGGAGTGGCGGTGATTGACACGCAGGTCAACCGTCCCTCGGCGGAGCTGTTGCTCAAGATGGTTCGCTCCGTAACCGACAAACCCATTCTGTACGTGATCAACACGCATTACCACTGGGACCACACCAACGGCAATCAGGTTTTTAAAAATGAGGGCGCTCGAGTTATTTCTTCAAAAATGACGAAGGAATTTATGACGGCGCGCGCGCCCCGGCAGAAGGAATTTTTGGCCGGCCGCGGTTTTGAGCTGGGACAGGATCCTTTTTTGCCGGAAATCACTTTTGAAAATGAGCATGGGATTGACTTGGGGGATATGCCGCTGCGCCTTTTTTTTGCCGGGCGGGCGGAAACGGATGACGCGACCGCCGTTCATATTCTTCGCGAGAACGTCATTGCCAGCGGAGACACGGTGATGACGGGCAGCTTTCCGATTTTTGGGCAGCCGGTTTGGGATGAGGGGCTGGAAGGGGATGAGGACTGGATTCAAACCATTCGATGCCTGACAGCCTTAAAGCCCTCTGTGATTATTCCGGGCCACGGTCCTTTGGCGGGGGACAAAGAGATCGAGTTTTTGATCGCGATTGAGCGCTATTTTATTGATGAAGTCAAAAAGCTTGTTGAGAAGGGACTGGGAATTGAGGCGGTTTTACGGGATCTTGAGCCGCGTCTTCCGGATTGGATCACTCAAATTCCGATGGTGTGGGGCACGCCGCGCTACGCGGCCTTGCGTGTTTTCCGGGGATTGACCAAAAAACCCAATGACCAGGGCCCCGGTTGGCAATGGATGAAGCCTTCGGCCATGGCCGCGGAAGCCAAAGAGGGGGGTGACGGCCCTTTGCGATTGGCTATTTTAAAAAAGGCAGTGGAAGAATCGCCGGATTCCTGCGACGCGCTGAACGCTTATGCCGAGGCCCTGGTGGAAGAATCCCGCCGCGAAGCTTCCGTTTTGGAAAAGGGCGATTATTTTGAGGAGGCCCGCCGCGCCTGGGAAAAAGTTTTGAACCAGGATCCTAAAAATCTGGGCGCGCTTCTGGGGAAGGGGCGCTATTTGACGATGATGGCTTACCGCGGCGGCGATGATCCGGCCGGCGGCATGGCGCTTTTGAAGCAAGTGATTGAGATGGCTCCCGGCGGCCGGCCGGAAGCGGAGGCTCATTTTTATCTCGGCATGGGTTTTCGCCGGCTGGGGGATGAGGCCAGGGCCCGCGCGCAATACCAAAAAAGTCTTTCCTTAGATCCTTCCTTCATGCCCGCTAGAATGGTAGAATGATTTTTTCATGGAAACCCTGGCGCCTAGTCCTAAACTGTCTTCCTTCGACCATCTTAGAAAAGACGTCCGTTTTTTAACCACGCTTCTCGGGGACGTGATTCGCGAGCAGGAAGGCGAAAAACTTTTCCAAAAAATCGAAGAAATCCGAAGCCTCGCCAAAAGCATCCGGCGTGATCCCGACCCCGCGCGCATCGCCCAGCAAAAAAAGCTGATCGGTTCGCTGAGTCTCGAGGAAGCCAATACGGTCGCCCGGGCGTTTACGATTTATTTTCAGCTGGTGAATATCGCCGAAGAAATGCAGCGCACCCGCCGCATCCGCGAATATGAAAAAGACCCCGGCGCTTGGCAGGACATGTCGCTGCGCAAACTTTTCCATGATTTAAAAAAAGAGGGCTTGTCGGCCGGGGATGTCACGCATTTTATGTCGCGGATGGAAATAGAATTGGTGCTGACCGCGCATCCGACCGAAGCCAAGCGCCGGACGGTGCTCGAGCACCTGCTCATGATTTCCTCGAGCCTCCTTCAATACAGCCGCCAGGATTTGACCGTGCCCGAAAGGGAGGAAATGGCCTGCTCCATCAAGGAGACGCTTGAAATTCTCTGGCAAACCACCGAAATCCGCAACCGAAAAGTCCGGGTATTGGATGAGGTGGATCAAACGCTTTTTTATTTTCAGCGGACGATTTTGGCGCTTTTGGGGCGCGTGCACGAAAAAGTGGGGTTGGAATTTGAGCGCGCGTTCGGAGCCGCGCCCGATAAGAGCAGGCCTTTTCTCCGGTTTGGTTCCTGGGTGGGGGCGGACCGTGATGGCAATCCCAACGTCACCTGCGAGGTGACGATGGAAACCGTGCGGCTGCAAAGACAGTTTATCCTGAGGCATTATCTTTCGGTGGTGGAGGATTTCATCCGCAAATTCAGCCAGTCGGAAACACGCGTGAATATTCCGAAAAAATTGCGGGAGTCGATCGAGCGCGACGAGCGCCTGTTTCCGGACCTGGCCCGGGAGCTGAAGCAATTCGAGTCCCATGAAACCTACCGTAAAAAGTTTTCGTTTATTCACCGCAAGCTCGATGTGACGCTTCGCCGGAAAAAGGGCGGCTATGCCTCCGCCGGAGAGTTCATGGAAGACCTTCTGGTGGTCCGGGACAGTCTTCTGGCGCATGGCGGGAGACTAGGCGCCCGGGACGTGAACCGGCTGATCCACGATGTGCATTTTTTTGGATTTCACCTGGCCAAGCTTGATTTTCGCGACCATTCCGGAAAAGTGCGGCGGGTGCTGGCCGAGCTTTATCCCTCCGAGCCTTCGCTGAGCGAAGAGTTTCTTTTGAAAAAAATCCTCATGCCGGCGCATCGGCCGGCGGCCGGCCGGCTTTCTCCGGATTCCAAGGATATTTTGGACCAGCTGAAGACCATTGACCGGATCCGGTCGAAAGAAGAGGCCGGCACCGTCGAAGACTACATTCTCAGCATGACGGAAAAGGCCGAGGACATCCTGGCGCTATTTTATCTGGCGAAAATCTCGGGGCTGATTCGCGCCAATGGCAATAAAGTCATTGAAAGCCGTATCAGTTTTGTTCCTCTTTTTGAGACCATTCACTCGCTGGAAACGGCGCACACGGTCATGGAAAAACTTTTTTCCATCCCGGTTTATAAATCTTATCTGGCCGCTCGCGGCAATGTTCAGGAAGTGATGCTCGGCTATTCCGACTCCAGCAAAGACGGCGGTTACATGACCGCCAATTGGAAATTGTATCTGGCCCAAAAAAATCTCATGCAGGCGGCGCTGCGGCATGGGGTCAAGCTCAAACTGTTTCATGGGAAGGGCGGAACGATTGACCGCGGAGGCGGGGAGTCGCACAAGGCCATTTTGGCGCAGCCTTACGCGGCGACCGGCGGGCGCATGAAAGTGACTGAGCAGGGAGAAGTGATTGCCCAGAAATATTCCAACCCCATCATTGCCGAGCGCAATATCGAGCAGCTCATCACCGCGGTGGTCTGGACCAATCTTGTCAGCAAGAAAGAGGTGGAGGCCAACCGCAAGATTCCGCTATGGGAGACGCGTTTGGAGCGGCTTTCCGAGCTATCTTTCGGGTATTACCGAAAGCTGGTTTTTGAGACGCCGGGATTTGTCGAATTTTATCACGCCGCGACCCCCATCCGGGTGCTCAAGATGACCAATATCGGCTCCCGGCCCGCCGCGCGCAATGAGCGCGGCAATATCGAGACTTTGCGCGCCATTCCCTGGGTTTTTAGCTGGATCCAGTCCCGCTACATCATCTCCGCCTGGTACGGCATGGGTTTCGCTTTGTCCCATTACGTCGAGGAAAAGGGCGAGAAGGGTCTCCAGGAGCTGCGGGAAATGTATGAAGAGTGGCCTTTTTTCCGTTCCCTGATTCACAACGTCCAGATTTCACTGGCTAAAACCGATCTGCCGGTCGCGGATCTTTACGCGTCTTTAGTGGAGGACGAGGGGTTGAGGGCGACCATTCATTCCCGAATCGCCGAGGAGTATCACCGCGCCGTCCACGAGGTTTTGAACGTTTCCTCCCAGAAAGAACTTTTGGATTTCCACCGGGTTCTCAAAGAGTCCATCCGATTGCGCAATCCTTACGTCGACCCGCTCAATTATCTTCAGGTCCGCTTCTTTGAGGAAGTCAAGTCCCATTCCGCCAGTCCCGCGCATCGCCAGAAAATCGACGAAATCCTGCTTTTGACCGTCAATGGCATCGCGTTCGGGATGAAAAGCACAGGGTAATAATATTTGCATATCATTGTACAATCTTGTATAATCATCATAAATCAATGAATAACACTTTTAAAAAGATTTTTATAAAGTCATTCGTCCTTCTTTTTTTCCTGGCCGGATGTGTAGGTCAATCGGGTCGGAATGCCGAAACGGTGACCATTTGGCATTGGATGTCCGATCGTGACGATGCTTTTAATGAACTGGCCAAGCGTTACACCGAAGAGACCGGCGTTAACGTAAAATTTGATTTGTACGCTCCCTCCGAAATTTATTCCCAGCGTGTCAAAGGCGCCATTCAAACCAATACCCTGCCGGATATTTTCGGGGTTTTGGGGGAAAACCAGGACTTTGCCAGCTTCATTCAGTCCGGCTATGTCGCCGATTTGACCGAAGCGCTCAATGCCCCTATGGATGGCGCCACTTGGAAAGAGGCTTTCTTTGAGAAAGCGCTGGCGGTGAATGAGTTTAAGGAAGGCAACCCCCACGGCGTCAAGCCGGGGATTTATGGACTGCCGCTGGATGTTTCCACCATCCGGATGATTTATAACAAAAACCTTTACGCCAAAGCCGGTCTGGATCCCAACGCGCCGCCCAAAACCTGGGAGGAGTTCATGGAGCACTCGCGGATTTTGAAGGCCAAAGGACTGCCGGGATTTGTCAGTGGTTTTGGGGAGATCTGGATGCTGGACGCGCTGGCTTCCAATTGGGCGATGAATCTGATGGGGCCGGAAAAAGTTTTTGCCACCTATGAAGGCAAGGTGCCTTACACCGACCGGGATTGGATCAAAATTTTCGCCCTTTTTAAGGAAATGGCGGATGAGGGAGTATTGGTGGATGGAACGGTGACGATGGTCAACAAAGCGGCTGAGCAAACATTCGCCAATGAGCGCGCGACTTACGCCTTTAACGGCTCCTGGTGCGTCAATGTTTATAAAGGAATGAATCCGGATCTGGATTACGCCGCTTTTTTACCGCCGTTGATTTCCAAGGCGCGTCCCATGAAAATCTGGGGAGGAGCCGGCAGCTCGTTTGTGATTCATGAGGCGTCTCCGCGCAAAGAAGCGGCTATCGCGTTTTTAAAATGGCTGACTTCCGACGCGCAGCAGGTGTATCTGGCCGAAAGCACTCTTAATCTCCCGGCCAATAAAAATGCCGTCAAGGAAATTTCACCCATTTTGTCCCAGTTCGCCGGCAACATGGACCATGTGGTTCACCCCAACGTTTATCCGGTTCATGAAAAACCGGAGGTGCGCGAGGCGTTTGACAAAGGCATTCAGTCGATCCTGATCGGAGAGAAGACTCCCGAGGAATTGGCCGCGGAAGTCCAGAAAGTGAAAGGGAAGGCCTTAAAAAGGTAAACCGTGGATTTTCAAAAAGTAAGAAATGAAGTCGGAAATTATGTTTTCATCCTGCCGGCCGTAGTCCTTTTTTTTATCTTCAGCCTCTATCCCTTTTTTAAAGTTTTCCAGCTCTCGGTGACCGATTGGAATGGAATCAATCCCCAGATGAATTATGTGGGGTTGGCCAATTTCAAAGACCTGTTGACGGACAATCCTGTTTTCTGGTTATCCATGAGGAATGCCCTGAACATCACGGTTCTGGCCCTGACGCTTCAAAATCTGCTGGCGCTTTTTCTGGCGTTTTTGTGCGACCGCGATATCCGGGGCGGCAACATTTACCGTGTTATTTTTTATCTTCCTCCGGTACTGTCGGGCATCGTCGTCGGTCTCATCTGGAACTGGATTTACGACGGCAATTATGGGCTTCTGAACCATTTTCTGGAATTTATCGGGTTGGGGGATTTGACCCGCGCGTGGCTGGCCGACGCCAACACGGCGCTTTTGGCGGTGGCGGTGATCCATATGTGGAAAGGTTTCGGGTGGGGGTTTGTCATCCTGCTGGCGGGGCTGCAAAGCATTCCGCGGGAGCTGTACGAAGCCGCGCGCGTGGATGGGGCCAATTCCTGGGTTGTTTTTAAAAAGATCACATGCCCTCTCATGATCCCTGTTTTCATTCTCGTTTCGATTCTCACCATTCTCGGCACCATGCAGATATTTGACATCATTATTTCCACTACCGGCGGCGGGCCGGGGTATCATACCGAAGTTCCGATCACCCGTATTCTTCAAACCATGATCGGCGCTTCCAAGTTTGGCTATGCCTGCGCGATGGGCGTGGTGTTTGGTTTTGTGTTGCTGGCGATCTCCATGGTGCAAATCCGGGTTTCCAAAATGATGAGGCAGGTGTAAAGACAGGATTCAGAAGACAGAAATCAGGAGACAGGATTTAGAAATGATGGCGGATTCGACGGATATTAATTACGAAAAACTCAAGAAGCGCACGACGAGTTTTTTCATTCATGTTTTTTTGATTCTGGTTTCGCTCAGCTGCCTTTTTCCTTTGTGGTGGGCGTTTGCTTCGAGTCTTAAAACCCAGCAAACGGTTTTTAAGGACTTGAGTTTTTTCCCCCAAACGCCGCATTGGGAAAATTATTACCTGGCTTGGACCAAGGCCGACTTTGGGCGGTATTTTCTGAATAGCCTTTTTTACACGGTGGCCGTTGTGGTCGGCGTTCTGTTCATCGCTTCCATGGCCGCCTACGCTTTTTCACGGCTCAAGTTCAAAGGCCGGAACATCCTTTTTTTGATTTGCATTTCCACGATGATGATCCCCATTCCGGGTTCGTTTATCGCGCTCTATGTTTTGCTGAATAAACTTCACTTGATTGACACTCGGCTGGGGTACATCCTGCCGCAAATCAACGGGGGTTTGCCGCTGGGGATTTTTCTGCTCAAAACCTTTTTTGATGATTTGCCCAAAGAGCTGGAAGACTCCGCGCGGATTGACGGCTGCGGCCGGTTCCGCGTGTACTGGCATATCGCGCTTCCTTTGGCGCGTCCGGCGCTGGCGGTGCTGGCGATTTTCGTGATTTTGGCGGTTTGGAACGAGTATCTGCTGGCGATGCTGGTGCTTTCCGACAAAGGCCTCATGCCTCTCCAGAGGGGTCTCATGGTTTTTCAAGGCGCGCACATTACGCAATATCCGCTTCTGATGGCCGGCATTGTCATTACGGTCTTGCCGGTCCTGGTGATTTACCTGATGCTGCAAAAACACATTATCAAGGGCATTACCGCCGGAGCGGTAAAAGGGTGAGGGCCGTCGTGAGTCGTGGGTCGTGAGAATGCCACTGATCGTTTTGCTTTTGTTCGCTCACGACTCACGACTCACGACTCACGACTCATTTGCGAACGTCGAGCTGATGAACGTGCATGGCGAATCGATGGAGATGGAATTCAATCTCTACGATCCCGGCACGGAAACTATTGTGGATTATTCGAAATACGGAACGTTTAAGGAGGCGGGAACGGACCAATACGAATATCGGGTGACCAATCGCAAGAGACTAGCGGCGGCCGTGGGCGAGGGCGTGTATCCCAATAATTCCGTTTATCAGGACCCCATCTACCGGATGCTATTGACCAAAGGGCGCCTGGCGGGCAGTCAATGGGATTACGTGACGATTGAAGATCAAATTCTCGCGTTTTATAAATGGGCTTCGGCGCATGATACGCCGGCGGTCCAACAGTTTTATACGGCGCTGGCGCTTGAGAAGCTTGGCCAAACCGAGCAGGCGATCAAAGGGTATTACGCGATTTTGGTTCATTTCCCCAAGCAGGTGGGTTGGACGATTTGGCATACCCCCCTTTACATGAGCCGCATGGCCATGGACCGCATCGAGTTTCTGACGCGCAAGCATCCGGAGCTGGGGATTAAGCTCGTCGAGGCCAGCGTGACCGTGGAAAATGGTTACAACGCTTCGATCGCCGATGATCGTTTTACGGTGAATCCGGGCAAGTTGGTAAAGGTGAATCCCAGCGAACTAAAACCCCGATGGATCAACATCCATAAACTTCCTGTCCTTAAAACCGTTGGTCAGGAACCGGTTCAGCTGATTCAATATGAGAATCATCATTGGGAATTGCGTGTGAAGGGGAAGCCCTTCATGGTCAAAGCGGTGGCTTATTCGCCGACCCCCATCGGCAAAACACCGGACGAGGGCTATAGTCTCGATTCCTGGATGACGACGGACTTGAACGGCAACGGCCAGATAGACGGACCCTTTGACGCCTGGGTGGATAAGAATAAAAATAACCGGCAGGACGCGGATGAGCCGGCTGTGGGTGATTTTCGCCTGATGAAGGAAATGGGCGTGAACACCATTCGCTTGTATCACCACGCCGGGAATAAAGAACTGCTCCGGCGTCTTTACAAAGAATACGGCATTCGTGTTATCATGGGGGATTTGTTGGGAATGTACGCGGTGGGTTCGGGAGCCAAATGGTTTGAAGGAACCGACTACACGGACCCGGTTCAACAAGAGCGCATGAAAGAAAGTGTGCGGCAGATGATCCAGGAGTATAAGGATGAGCCTTATATTTTGATGTGGATGCTGGGCAATGAGTCCAATTACGGGGAAGTGGGAGACGTCGCCAAGGACAAGGTGGGTTTTGGCAGCCAGGCGCGGACACAGCCGGAAGCGTTGTACCAGTTCGCCAATGAAGTGGCCGGCATGATCAAGGAGATGGATCCCAACCATGTGGTGGTTTTTTCCAATGGCGATACTTTTTTGATGGATATTCTGGCCAAGCATATGAGCCATATCGATGTATTTGGTTCCAACGCGTACCGGGGCGCATCCGGTTTTGGCAGAAGTTTTTGGGAGGACGTCCGGCGTTTTACGGATAAACCGGTGCTTTTCACCGAGTATGGGTGCCCCGCTTATTATTCCGGCAAAAGCCTTGAACTGGCCGAGCTCAGGCAATCGGAATATCATCAGGGCAATTGGGAAGATATGCTGAATAATCGCGCCGGCTATGGGGTGGGAAACGCCATCGGCGGTGTGGCGTTTGAATTTGTGGACGAATGGTGGAAGGCCGGCGCGCCGCCTCAATTCAGTCCGATGGTGCAGGAAACCGTGGGCCAATTTCGGGCCGACTTTCCCGATGGGTGGATGCATGAAGAATGGCTTGGACTTCTCAGTCAGGGAGATGGCAGTCACTCGCCTTATATGAGACAACTTCGGAAGGTTTATCATTATTACAAAGGAGTTTGGAATGAATAAAAAAGTGACTCTATTGCTTCTGGCGGTATTCATCGCCGGGTGCGCGCAACAAACCAATAAACCGGCCGCACAGAAAGCAAGGCCGGAAACCGCGCCGGTTGAGAATAAAGGCGCTAAAGTGTCCCATTCGGGGGTTTTTAAAACTTTTCCGATTTATACGGACGCCAAGTCCCCGGATAATCATTACGTTCCTTCCGGCTGGATGGGAGACTATGGGGACATCAAGGTTAATGATTCCGCGATGGACAATCCTCATGGAGGTTCCACGGCGCTTAAGGTAACCTACACGAACGCGGCCACCCAAGGCGCTCGTTGGGCCGGTATCTATTGGCAGAACCCCCCGAACAACTGGGGCACCCGTCCGGGCGGTTATGATTTGACCGGCGCCAAAAAGCTCACCTTCTGGGCTCGCGGTGAAAAGGGCGGAGAGCGCATT
>JACQQX010000056.1 GCA_016206805.1 Candidatus Omnitrophota bacterium | reverse complement strand
CATCAAGTGCTTCTTTTTCATTATTGCTTGATGTCAAACCACATTCATCTTCTTTTGAGACAAGATGCTGAAAATCAAGGACTTGTGAAGACCATGCATGACGCAAAGATGTGCTACGCCATTTATTACCACAAAAAGTATGGCGGAACAGGAGGTGTTTGGGAGGATCGTTTTAGAAATTTTCATATTGATTCCTCCAGTTATTTATTGGAATGCGGTAGATATATTGAGCGCAATCCATTAAAAGCATTTTTAGTAAGTAAGCCCGAAAAGTATTTGTACTCCAGCTACAACTTTTATGCTTATGGGAAACCGATGGAATTGATAACAATCAACCCTGAATATTTGGCTCTATCAGAGAAGGAAGAATTTCGACAATCTCTTTATAGGGAATATGTTGGGATAGCGAGAGATTATGAGGCGGTAGTTAAAACGGAGAAGAAATTTAGGAAAATGAACGTTTTGATTCGGTCTAGGCCAATTACGTCAAACTAAGACCTGGCACTTTTTTGGCAAAACACACCCGACCCTGAGTAAAACGAGAAAAAGTTTGATAAAGTTTGAACGAAAATGAGGGGGTGCGTCGTCTTATATAGTGGGGGACATAGTAGGTTGTTAACTTAAACAATAGGAGGTTTGTATGTTGGATATTGAAGTGGTGGAGATACGGAAGATAACCAATAACAGTAAGTTAAGGGCTACCGCGGATCTTAAGTTTAATGAGAGTGTGGTGGTGAAGGGGTTTTCGGTCATCGAGGGAACGAAGGGGGTTTTTGTTTCGATGCCGCGGAAAATCGATAAGGATGGGAAATGGATGGATATTTTGACGCCTACGACGGGATTGGTGCGGGATGACATCGAGAATAAAGTTCTCGAAGCCTATGACCGTGAAACTGACGGCGTGAAGAGTTAAGCGATGCAAAACGCTTCGCAGGCGCTGGGGACTATCGGCGAGGAGTTGGCCGCGCAGTACTTAAGCCGACGGGGATATAAGATCCTCCTTAAAAACTACGAATGTGATCTGGGCGAGATCGACTTGGTCGCCAAAGAAAAAGGCGCGCTTATTTTTATCGAGGTCAAAACCCGCCGGTCGGATTTTATGGGCATGCCGGCTGAGTCCGTGACGTTTCATAAAAGAGCGCAGATCGTCAAATGCGCGCAGTACTACATGAAACGCTATGGAATCAAAGACATTCCTTGTCGATTTGATGTGGTGTCTATCCTAATGGATGCGGAGAATGGGCCTTTGATTGAGCTGATCCAGGACGCGTTTGGAGGCGCCGTCTGATGCTGGCGACCGTATTTTCCAGCGCCGTTGTGGGTATCGAAGCTTATCCTGTTGATGTGGAAGTCGATATCTCCAATGGGCTGCCGGCTTTTGACATTGTTGGGCTTCCGGACACGGCTTGCCGCGAGTCGGCGGACCGTGTCCGGGCGGCGCTTAAAAATAGCGGCCTGCCTTTTCCGTCGCGCCGCATCACCGTCAACCTGGCGCCGGCGGATATTAAAAAAGAAGGTTCCTCTTTTGACCTGGCGATAGCGGTGGGGATTTTGGCGGCCAGTGAAATCATTCCCGCGGAGGTGTTGAGGGGTAGGATTTTTTGCGGAGAGCTATCGCTGGACGGCAAGCTTCGCGGCGTGACCGGGATCCTGCCCAGAGCGCTTTGCCTGGCGGCGGAAAAATCCAAAAAAGCCTTCATCATCCCTTACGACAATGCCCGCGAAGCGCTTTGCGCGCGCGGAGTGGAAGTGATTCCCGCCAAAACGCTTCAAGACGTGACGGCCTTTTTGAAGGGGGATCTGGCGATCGCCTACGAGGAACCCGCTCAGCCTCAAAAAAGAAAAGAAACCAAACGCTCGGAAAGCTATCCGTTTGATTTTTCGGATATCAAGGGGCAGTTTCACGCCAAGCGGGGGTTAGAGATCGCCGCGGCCGGAAATCACAACGTGCTTTTGATCGGGCCGCCGGGAGCCGGGAAAACGATGTTGGCCAAGCGCATGCCGACCATTCTTTCAGAGTTCATTTTTGAGGAGGCGCTGGAAACCACTAAAATCCACAGCGTCGCCGGAGTCCTCTTGCGTCGCTCGGCTTTGTTGGAGAAGCGCCCGTTCCGTGATCCGCATCATACGGTCTCCGACGCGGCGATGATCGGCGGCGGCAGCCATCCCCGTCCGGGAGAGGTGAGTCTGGCGCACAATGGCGTTTTGTTTCTGGATGAGCTGCCGGAATTCCGGCGTAATGTGTTGGAGGTGTTGCGCCAGCCTCTGGAAGAAGGCAAGGTCACGATTTCCCGGGTTTCATCTTCGCTGACGTTTCCATCGCGTTTTATGCTGGTGGCCGCGATGAATCCCTGTCCGTGCGGTTATTTCACCGATCCCAAAAGGGAATGCCATTGCTCCACCATGCAAATCCGCAACTATATGTCGAAAATCTCAGGCCCGCTTTTGGACCGCATCGACATTCAGCTGGAAGTTCCTTGTCTCAAAGTCAACGAAATCACCGACGGAACTTGCGGAGAAAATTCCCAAACGATACGCGCCCGGGTGGAGGCGGCAAGACACCGTCAATATGAACGCTATCAGCGCGACGGGCTCCTGGCCAATGCCAATCTTGAGGCCAAAGAGGTGGAAAAGCACTGCCAGGTGACCGAAGAGGCCAAAAGATTTTTGAAACTGGCCATCCAGGAACTGGGATTTTCCGCCCGCGCTTATCACAAATGCCTTAAAGTGGCGCGGACGATTGCCGATCTCGAGGGAGAGAAGGATATTCAAGCGATGCATGTCACCGAAGCGATCCATTATCGGGCGCTGGATCGCAATATGTGGTTCAGAGCCTGATATTGTGAATAATTCAAAATAATATTGACAAATAAGAATAGGCTTGTAAAATGCGCCTGACAATGAAAAAGAATAGTTTGTGGTTTCTTATCTTATTGGTCCTGTTGGGGCGGCCCGCGGGGGCTCAAGGCCCGGCATGGGTCGAGATTTCCAGCGGGTTATTGGACCAGAATATCCAAACGCTGGCGGTTCACCCTCAGGACGGAAAAACGCTTTTGGCGGCTTCGGACCAGCGACTTTTCAGGTCTCAGGACGGCGGCCAGTCATGGAAGCGGATATTTTCAGCCCGCGGATCCGACGCCCTGCGTTTTGCAATGACCGAAGAATCGTCGATATATCTGGGGTCGGACAAGGGCGTGCAAGTTTCTCACGATAGCGGAAAAAAATGGGAATCGTTTTATACATCCGGCGGAAACGCCGGAAAAGTGCTGTGCATGGCCAGAGCCGGCGCAAAAAATATGTTTTATATGGGCACGATGGAAGGCCTTTATCTTTTTGATGCCCAGTCTGGGAGGTCCAGTCCGGTGACCGAGATAGCCAGGCGCCCCGTTCATTCGTTATTGATTCAAAAAGAAACCGGAATATTTTTTGCGGCGACAAGCGAAGGTTTCTATAAACAGGCTTCGTCTGGCGCCGCTTGGGAAAAAGTTTTCACACTGGGGGCGGAGGCGGCGGAGAAGACTGTTTCCGAAGAGGATGCCTTGGGACAATTCCAAATCGAAGAAGTGGCTTTACCGATCCGTTTCCCCAATCTGATCCATATGCCGCAGGAGGGTCCGCTATATGCGGCGACGCGTGAGGGGATTTGGGAAGGCCAAGCGGAGGGTTCCGACTGGACACCGCTAAAAGGACAAAATTTTCCTAAAAACATTCGTTCCATGACGCGCTCTGGACGCACATTTTATGTGGCGACATCGGCGGGCATTTATCAATGGAACCCAAAGCTGGGGAATTTTCGGGAGCTTTATAAGGGCATCGACTCCATTCAGGTTCAAACGGTGGTTTATAGCGAGGCGGGGGATTATTTGGTGGCGGGAACTACGCGTGGTATTTTTCGGCTGAATCATCCGGAGCTCGATCTTTTTCCGTTATCCGAAGCCAATCCCGGGATGCAGCCCAGGGATATTTTCAAATTATTTGAGAATGAACCGACTATCCTTGAAATCCAAAATGCCGCCATCCGCTACGCCGAGGTGCATCCGGATAAAATAAAAAACTGGCGCGCGGCGGCGGCCCGAAAAGCGCTGGTGCCTACGTTATCTCTGGACGGCGGTTTCGACAAAGACCAGAATGTCGACATTGACCGGGGAGGGACAGCGGATCCCGACCGTTTTATCATCGGGCCGGAAGAAAAGGGTTTTGACTGGTCGGTAGGGGTTAATTGGGATTTGGGGGACCTGATTTGGAATGACGATCAAACCTCCATCGACGTGCGCTCAAAGCTGATGGCGGAGTTGAGAGAGGACATTCTCTCGCAGGTGACTCATTTTTATTTTGAGCGTCGCCGGCTTCAGGCGCAAATAATTCTGAGCCCGCCCGCGGATATGGCCATCGAGATCGAAAAAACCATCCGGCTGGAAGAGTTGACCGCCAACATCGACGCTTTGACGGGGGGATATTGGACTCAGCGCGTGCAAAAGCGTTGACACCGCCTTCCGGCTATGCATAATTAGTCGGATGGAAAAATATTACGGCTGGGGATTGCCGATCGATATTTCCACCCACGGCTATGGCATTGACCGCATTATTCACATCATGCACGCGGCAATGGCGCTTCTTTTTATCGGTTGGTTCGTCTTCCTGATTTATGTCCTCTTTCGTTTTCGAGCCCGCAAACATCCCGTCGCTATCCATGATGTAAAGCATTTCAAGTTTCCCACCATTGTCGAAGTGGGTGTGGCTGTTTTTGAAGCCATTCTTTTGGCCGCGTTTTCCTTTCCGATTTGGGTTCATCTGCATGATCAATTGCCTTCCAAAGAAAAAGCATTGGAAGTGCGGGTGGTGGCGGAGCAGTTTGCCTGGAATATCCATTATCCCGGCCGTGACGGCGTGTTCGGACGCACGGATGCCAAGATGATGGATGCCGCCAATCCTCTGGGACTGGACAAGGCGGATCCGGCAGCCGCTGATGATGTCACCACGATCAATCAAATGCACGTTCCGGTGGATAAACCCATTCTCGCGCACCTTTCCGCCAAAGACGTGATCCACAGTTTTTATCTGCCGGTGATGCGGATCAAACAGGATGCCGTTCCGGGGCAGTCCATTCCCGTTTGGTTTCAGGCCAAGGCGACAGGGGACTTTGAGATCGCCTGCGCCCAGCTCTGCGGACTGGGACATTACCGCATGAAGGGTTATTTTGTTGTCGACACGCCGGATAAATTTGACGCTTGGTTTCTTGAAAATGAGCCCAAACTATTAAAATGAGCGAACACGCCTCGCACGATTTGCCGTTTTGGCGCAAGTATATTTTCTCCACCGATCACAAAGTGATCGGGATTCAGTACCTGATCACGGGACTTTTATTCCTGCTGTTCGGATTTATCCTGATGCTGATCTTGCGTTGGCAGCTGGCCTATCCCGGTCAGCCGCTGCCATTCATCGGCCATCTTTTTCCTGAGTCGCAAATGATCGGCGGCATCATGCTCCCGGAGTTTTATTATCAACTGGGCGCGATGCACGGAACCATCATGGTATTTTTGGGCGTGGTGCCGGTGGCCGTGGGCGGATTCGGTAATTTTGTCATGCCGCTTCAAATCGGAGCGCCGGATATGGCGTTTCCGAAGCTCAATATGATGAGCTATTGGCTTTATTTTATCGGCGCGGTGATCATGATTGCCAGTTTTTTTGTTCCGGGCGGCGCGGCGCAGTCCGGCTGGACATCGTATCCGCCGCTTTCCAATATCGCTTCGGTGGGGCAGACTTTTTGGTTGGTCGGCATGGCATTTATGATCAATTCGTCCTTGCTTGGGTCGATTAATTTTATTACCACGATCATCCAGCTGCGCGCGCCGGGCCTCACATTTAATCGGCTGCCGTTTTTTGTATGGGCGCAGTTTGTGACGTCTTTTCTTCTTTTACTCGCTTTTCCGCCGCTGATGGCCGCTTCTGTCATGCAGCTCATGGACCGTGTGGCGCATACGAGTTTCTTTATGCCGACGGGGCTCGTGGTGAACGGAGCCCTCTCGTCGGTATCGGGCGGGGGAAGTCCGCTGTTATGGCAGCATCTTTTCTGGTTTCTCGCGCACCCGGAAGTGTATGTTTTGATTTTGCCGGCAATGGGGATCGTAGGGGAGATCATCGCCTGCAATACCCGCAAACCTCTTTATGGCTATAAAGCGCTTGTTTATTCGGTGATCTATATCGGTGTGTTGTCTTTCGTGGTGTGGGCGCATCACATGTTCCTCACCGGAATGGGCACAACGATGAGCGCGTTTTTTCAAGTTACGACGATGATCATCTCCATTCCATCCGTTGTGATCTTGACCACGTTTGTGCTGAGTTTATGGGGTGGTTCGATCCGGTTTTCCGTGCCGATGCTTTTTGCGCTGGCTTTTTTGCCGATGTTTGGCGTTGGGGGTCTCACCGGATTGCCATTGGGCCTGGCAACCGCGGATATTCATTTGCATGACACTTATTATGTGATCGGCCATTTTCATTATGTGGTGGCGCCGGGCACGCTTTTCGCGCTTTTTGCCGGAGTCTATTATTGGTTTCCCAAGGCGACGGGACGGATGATGTCCGATAAACTCGGCCGGATTCACTTCTTTTTGTCCTTTATTTTTATGAATGGCATCTTTCTCCCGATGTTTATCATGGGGCTTGCCGGGGTTTCGCGGCGGCTCTATGACCCGACCCAGTTCGCGCACAATCTTTCCACCCAGCCGCTGAATGTGGTCATGTCCATTTCCGCCTGGCTTTTAGGACTCTCGCAAATTCCCTTTATCATCAATTTCTTCGGCAGTATTTTCCGGGGAAAGAAAGTCGATAATAATCCCTGGAAAGCCACTACCCTGGAATGGACAGCGCCATCGCCACCTCCGCATGGTAATTTCGCGACCGAGCCGCATGTGCATCGCGGGCCTTATGAATACAGCGTGCCGGGCGCCAAGCAGGATTTTATTCCCCAGAGCGCTCCGGAGGGCGCCCGATGAGCGGCGATTCCGGGATCCGTTACATCTCACACCCGCATCCGGTCACGGGCGTCACCAACTCTAAGCTGGGGATTTGGTGTTTTCTGGCTTCGGAAGTGATGCTTTTTGGCGGTCTTTTCTCCGCTTACATTCTTTTGAGAATGGGGGCGGCGTCATGGCCTGAAGGCTCGGCCATTTTGAATGTGCCGCTGGCGACTTTGAACACCATGATCCTCATTACCTCCAGCGTGACGATGGTGATGTCCTGGGCGTCTTTGGCGCTGAAGGATTTCAAAAAATACCGCTGGTTTATGGCGGTTACGATTCTTCTGGGGTTGGCGTTCTTGGTGGTGAAGGGTTTTGAATATGCCCATAAATTTGAGCATCACCACACTCCCAGCACCAATACTTTTTACGCGATTTACTTCACGCTGACGGGGTTGCATGGCCTGCACGTTTTGGGCGGGATCCTCGTGAACACTTATTTTCTTTTCCCGGGCAGCGCTTTATGGAAGAAGGACCCGGACCAGTTCATGGGCCGCATCGAAGCGGCGGGTCTTTACTGGCATTTTGTGGATTTGGTGTGGATTTTTCTTTTCCCCGTGCTTTACCTTTTGTAGGAGGTTAGGATTGTGAGCGGACATACTCCCGAAGAAATCCATCACCACGTTAAAATCTATATCCGTGTTTTCGCGGCGCTGGCGGCTCTCACTGTTTTAACGGTGGGCGTTTCCTATATCAAACTGCCGGTCATGGCCGCGATTTTAGTGGCGCTTTTCATCGCGACGATCAAGAGCTCGCTGGTAGCCGCGTTCTTCATGCACCTGGCCAACGAAAAGAAAATCATTTACTGGATTCTTCTTCCCGCAGTTGCCTTTTTTCTTGTCCTTTTAGTCCTTATCTCCTATAGTTAAAGCGTGATTTCTTTAACGGCGTTTCATATCTTTTTTGTCTCGCTTTCCGTTCTAACGGCCTTCTTTTTTGGGGTTTGGGCCGTTTTCCCCGATGGGGCCAGGGGAAGCCTTCTTTTTTGGCTGGGTATTCTGTCGATGATCGCCGGTGTTTTCCTCTTTTTTTATTTAATGTGGTTCATCCGTAAAACGAGGGCCATGCCCAAAAAATGAGAAAACTATCCCCCTGGACTTATGGCTGCGCCGTTTGTTTCGGCAATCCCGAGTCTTTGATGACGAAGGCTGCTTTAGGGGGTGTCTTTTTTCTGCTGGCGGTTATCGTTTGCGTGGTGGGAGCCATTATTTTTACAGGTTTATGCTGGAAGCGCCGCGCGCGGCGCTTGGGACCGGAGTCCTTTTGAAGACAATCCGAGATCGTTGGTCCGCGGCTCATGAGAAGATCGAAGCGGCGGCGCGCAGAAGCGGGCGTTCCGGCAAGGATATCGCGGTGGTGGCCGTGACAAAAGGCGTCGGGCCCAAGGCGATTTTTGAAGCGGTCGAAGCCGGGCTTAAGATTTTTGGCGAAAATAGAGTCCAGGACGCCATGGCCAAGATCCCTGAAGTGATGGCAAAGCTGGAATGGCATATGATCGGGCATCTGCAGTCCAATAAAACCAAGGATGCCTTGGAGCTTTTTAGCGTCATTCAGTCGGTGGATAGCCTTAGGCTTGCCGAGCGAATCCAGCGCGAGTGTGAAGCGGCCGGCGTGGACCGCGTCGCTCCTATTTTTTTGGAGATCAATATTTCCGGCCAAGGGCAGAAGTATGGGTTGAAACCTGAAGAGGTTTATGGTGTTTTGGATGAAATGGGACCATTGTCTCGCGTGAAAATCACAGGCCTTATGGGAATCGCGCCCAATCACGGCGCTTCGCCTGAGGCCAAGCGGCAAGCTTTTAAAAAATTAAGGCAGCTTTTCAGTGTGTGCAAGTCTTTGAAAAGAGAGAATGTGGAGATCCGGCATCTATCCATGGGCATGACCGATGATTACGAAATCGCAATCGAGGAGGGATCCAATATGATTCGTTTGGGGAGGGCGCTCTTTGGCGACGAATAAATCCATTCTTTCGGGTCTCAAAATCGGTGTCATCGGCGCCGGCAATATGGGGCAGGCGATTGTCCGCGGACTGGTGGAAAAATCGGTTTATCCCCAGAATATTTCTGTTTTTGATGTGGACGCGAAAAAACTCGCTACTTTAAAAAAAGAAACGCACGCGCGGGCGGCCAAGTCGGTTCGCCAATGCGCTTCGCTTTCCGATGTGGTGATCTTGGCGGTGAAGCCGGGTATTTTGCCGCAGGTGGCCCGGGAAATCGCGAGCTCGCTTTCGGCCAACGCGCTTTTGATTTCAGTGGCGGCGGGCATTCCGCTCGCGAAAATCGAAGCTTCTTTCAAAAAACCGGTTTCCTTGATCCGTGTGATGCCCAATATGCCGGCTCTGGTGGGAGCCGGGCTCTCGGCCTATAGCGCGGGACGTCACGCGACGGCCAAACATCGGAAAATCACCGAGGCGATATTGGCCGCGCTCGGAGACATGGTTTTTGTGCCGGAAAAAATGCTGGATCTGGTTACCGCCGTCAGCGGTTCGGGCCCGGCGTACTTTTTTTTGATGACCGAAAAGCTTATCGAGGCCGCTTATGAAATGGGCATGAAAGTCGATACGGCGAAAAAAATCGTCTACCAAACGGCCTTTGGCAGCGGTAAGGTTTTGCTGGAGAATGGGGCGGATCCCGAGGTGCTCATCGAACGCGTGGCTTCCAAAGGCGGCACAACCGAAGCGGCGCTCAAGATTTTTAAAAGACAGGGTTTTGGAAAAATCGTGCATGACGCGGTCAAGGCCGCCTACAAGCGGTCTATTGAAATCCGGGAGGGCAAATAAATGTTTGTGCTGGGCAATTTCTTTTCGGCGCTGGCCGCTGTTTTGGGAATGGTGATACAGCTTTTTTGGTGGCTGATTGTGATCCGCGCGCTTTTAAGTTGGGTCAATCCCGATCCTTACAACCCCGTGGTGCAGTTTATTGAGCGGGCTACGGAGCCCATCCTGGCGCCTTTACGGCGTCTTTTTCCGACTTATCGAATGGGCATCGACATTTCGCCGCTGGTGGCGTTGCTGCTCCTTTATTTTCTTAAAATCTTTCTCGTGCAAACTCTCCTGGGTCTTGCCATGCGCCTCCAATAATGAGCGATTCCAAAACCGACTACAAAAAAACCCTCCAGCTGCCCAAGACCAACTTTCCGATGAAAGCGGACTTGCCGCAGAGGGAGCCGCTTTTGCTGGAGCGATGGAATGGGGAGGATTTGTACCATAAAGTCCGCCAAGCCCGCCATGGCCGTAAAAAGTTTATTCTCCATGACGGCCCGCCTTACGCCAACGGCGACATTCATATGGGCCACGCGCTCAATAAGATTTTAAAAGACATCATCGTGAAGTATAAAACCATGCAAAATCTGGACGCGCCTTACGTGCCGGGCTGGGACTGCCACGGTTTGCCGGTGGAGCATCAGCTTTTAAAGGAGCTGTGTGTCGCCAAGCACGACGTCCGCCCGGCTGAGTTTCGCAAAAAGGCCGCTGATTACGCGATGGGATTTGTTGAGAAACAGAAAACACAATTTAAGCGCTTGGGAGTTTTTGGGGATTGGGAGAAACCCTATCTGACGCTTTCTCCGGTTTTTGAGGCCGAGGTGATCGAGGCTTTCGCGAAGCTGGTCGAAAAAGGATATATTTACCAAAGTTTGAAGCCGGTGCATTGGTGTCTTTCCTGCGAAACGGCGTTGGCTGAAGCTGAGCTTGAATACGACGAGAACCATGTGTCGCCGTCCGTTACTTTTCTTTTTTCGGTTTCGGAGGCGGAGCTGGCCAAAAAAGGCATTGTTCTGAAAGGGGAGTCCGTTTCATTTGCGGTGTGGACCACCACCCCCTGGACTTTGGTGGCCAACGTGGCTTTGGCGCTGGGAGGGGATTTTAATTATTGTTTTGTCAGGACAAAAGCTTTTGGTGTGGTGGTCGTGGTGGAAGATCTTTTGTCGAGCGTGACGCCGGACGGAGAAGTTTTGCTGACCAAGAAGGGAAGAGAGCTTGAGGGAATCCGCGCGCGGCATCCTTTCATCGATCGGGATTCGGTTGTGGTGCTGGCTGACACCGTGTCTCGCGCCGATGGCACCGGTTGCGTGCACACGGCTCCGGGGCATGGCATGGACGATTACCGGACAGGACTCAAATACAATTTGCCCACATTGATGCCGGTGGATGAAAAAGGGCGTTTTACCGATGAGGCCGGAGAGTTGAAGGGAACTCATATTTGGAAAGCCAATGCCAAAATCATCGAAACCCTCTCGCAATCCGGCCGGCTTTTAAATTCCGCTCAAATCACCCATTCTTATCCCACCTGTTGGCGTTGCAGGGAGCCGGTGATTACCCGCGCGACCCAGCAATGGTTCATGAGCGTTGAAAAAAATAATCTCCGGCGGAAAGCGCTGGAGGCCATCCGTAAGGTGAAGTGGTTTCCTTCGATCGGCCAGAATAGGATTTCAGGGATGGTGGAGTCCAGGCCCGACTGGTGTTTATCGCGGCAGAGGGTTTGGGGTGTGCCGGTGCCGGTTTTTTATTGCGCCGGATGCCGTCAGCCCGCTCTGGATCCGGCCCTTATCCGGCAGGTCCGGGATGTTTTTAAAAAAGAAGGTTCCAATGCCTGGTTTATCCGCTCCGATCAGGATTTGAGCGGGGGCCGCGCTTGCTCTCATTGCGGCCGCAAGGATTTAAAAAAGGGTGAGGATATTTTGGATGTGTGGTTCGAATCCGGATCGAGCCATTTGAGCGTGCTCGTGGGGAATCACGATCTTCAATTCCCGGCGGATTTATACTTGGAGGGCAGCGACCAGCATCGCGGGTGGTTCCAGAGTTCGCTTCTTGTTTCCTGCGGCATCTCCGGCGGCGCCCCCTACGCGGCGGTTTTGACGCATGGCTTCATCGTGGACGGGCGGGGGAGGAAGATGTCCAAATCCGAGGGCAACGTCATCTCCGCGCATGACGTGATGAAAGAATATGGCGCCGATATTTTAAGGCTTTGGGTGGCTTCCAGCGATATCTCGGATGACATCCGTCTTTCCAGGGATAATCTCGCCCGCATCGCCGAAAGTTACCGCAAAATACGCAACACCTTCAAATATATTTTGGGCAATGTGAGCGGTTTTGACTCCAAAAAAGACTTTTTGCGCCATGACGAGCTTTTTGAAGTGGACCGTTGGGCGCTTTCCAAGCTCGAGGCGCTGAAAGAAGAAGTGCATGCCGCTTATGAAAGTTATCATTTTCACCGGGTGTACCACGCCGTTTACAATTTTTGCGTCAAGGAGATGTCCTCTTTTTATCTGGATATTTTAAAAGACCGGCTGTACACGGATAGCCCGCGTTCGGTTTCGGGGCGGGGGGCCAGGACGGTTTTGACGGCGATTTTGACGGATGTGGCGAAGATGACAGCGCCCATTCTTTCTTTTACCGCGGAAGAAGTGTGGGGGGCTTTGGGTCCGCGCGAAAGCATTCATCTGGAATTATGGCCAAAGCCCGATCCCGTTCATCGGGATGCGGAGTTGGAGGTTCGGTGGGATCGTTTTCTATCGGTGCGGGAAAGAGTCTTAAAAGCCCTTGAAGAACGCCGTGAAAAAAAAGAGATTGGCAATTCTCTTGAGGCTGATGTAGAATTGTGCTTCTCCAAAAGAGAAGATGTTGATTTTTTGAAGGGTTTTGAGAAGGATTTGTCGTCGCTGTTTCTGGTCTCCCGTGTCCGGTTTGGGACGGGCCAGGTGGACGGAATGGATGGGCTTGCCGTCACCGTTTCAAAGGCGGGTGGCGCCAAGTGCGAGCGTTGCTGGAATTGGCGTGACAGCGTGGGGAAGGATAGGACGCATCCCACTTTGTGTCATCGTTGCGTGGAAGTTCTAAACGAGGTGTGTGATGGATAAAAAAGAAATCAAAGTTTTTAAAGACCTCCTGCTCAAAAAAAAGCAAGCGCTGGTTAAAGGAATTGAGCATATTGCCAATGATACCTTGAAGACTTCGCAGCGCGACGCGGCGGGAGACCTTTCCGCTTACAGCCTCCATATGGCGGATATGGCCACCGACAATTATGACCGCGAGTTCTCTCTTTCGCTGGCGGACAATGAACAAAAAATTTTAAATCGCATCGAGCAGGCGCTTGAGAAAATCGAAGGCGACACGTTCGGTCTTTGCGAGTTGTGCAATAAAAAGATCTCCAAAGCCCGTTTAAAAGCGGTTCCTTACGCCGAGCTTTGCGTTCCCTGCCAGGAAAAGCAAGAAAAGAAAAAAAGGAAGTAATCTGAGACGGTTTCCTTATTTCTGGACCGCCGCGTTTATCCTTCTGGTTGATCGCCTCACCAAGCTCGTTGCGCTCCATTTTTTGGAAGAAAGTGAAAGCCTGGCCGTATGGCCGGGCTTTTTTCACATCACGCGCGTGAATAATACCGGCGCGGCTTTTGGAATCTTAAGGGGTGAGCGGGGTCTTCTTCTAGCCGCGTCATGGATCGGTGTTTTTTTTCTCTTTTTTTATATTGCCGCGCGATGGCGCCGGGCCCCCCAAAAAAATCTTCTGCCTTGGGCGCTAATCCTGGCGGGCGCTTTGGGCAATGGCTATGATCGCCTGCGTTATGGCATGGTGATTGATTTCCTGGATTTCCGGGTCTGGCCCGTGTTCAACGTGGCGGACGCCAGCATTACCATAGGAGTTTTACTGATACTGATCCAATGCATCCCATCTTTTTCCAAGCAGGACCGATAACGGTTTATTCTTACGGCGTTTTTGTCGCTTTGGCGGCGCTGGCCGCTTTTTGGTATGTCCGTTTAAAGAAGCCGCAGGCGGCGGATCTGCTTTTCCTGCTTTTTATCAGCGGCATTCTGGGCGCCAGGATTTTCTATGTGGTCCAGCATTGGGACGACTATTGGTCCCAGCCTTTTCATTTTTTCTGGCTGTGGGAAGGGGGCCTTGTTTGGTATGGCGGATTTATCGGGGCTTTGGCGGCCGGGATTTTGTATGCGCGGGCGCATGGGCAATCGGCATGGTCATGGGCTGATTTTTTCGCGCCGATTTTACCGGTGTCCCAGGCCATCGGACGAGTCGGTTGTTTTTTGAATGGATGTTGCTTCGGAAAGCTCCGCGCTGACGGCGTTGCCCGCCATCCGGCGCAACTTTATGAAATGGCATTGTTGCTGCTGCTGGGTCTTTTTTTATTTTTTATGGCGTCCCGCAAGCATAAAGAGGGGATGATTTTTGCGGCGTATCTGGGCGGTTATGGATTGATTCGTTTTATCGTGGAATTTTTCCGTGGGGATCAAGAAATTCTCCTGGTACTGACAGTGCCTCAATGGATCAGCCTTTTGTTGATGGCGGCGGCGCTTTTACTATTCAAAAAATGCCAAACATCCAAATAACAGTTCCTTCTCTGCCGCTGCCGGAGCGGCTGGACGCCTATCTCACCAAGGCGCTGGCGGGACGTTTTTCACGGCAGGAGGCCAAAGCGGCTATTGAAAGCGGCGCTATTGTTTTAAATGGAAAAAAAGCCAGGCCCAGCGCATTGGTGAAAGCGGGGGATAGACTCGAAGGAGACATTCCCACGGAAAGAAAAAGTGCGTTGGAGGCGGAAAACCTGCCGCTTCAGGTGATATACGAAGACGAAAGTCTTTTGGTGATTGATAAAGCGGTGGGGATGGCGGTCCATCCGGGCGCGGGCCGCCGCCAGGGCACGCTGGTCAACGCGCTTTTGGGCCGCGGCGGAAAACTTTCCGCCGGCAGCGGAGTGGATCGGCCCGGAATCGTGCATCGTCTGGACAAAGACACCTCCGGGCTTATTGTGGTCGCCAAAAATAACGCGGCCCACCGCTTTTTGCAAAATCAATTCGCTTTGCGCACCTTTACCAAGATCTACACGGCGCTGGTGAAGGGGAAAGTGGAGTTTGATCGGGGGCATATTACGGATGCTATCGGTCGCGATCCTAGAGTCCGTAACCGGATGGCGGTTTCCAGTGAAGCCGACGCCAGAGAGGCTCATACGCAATACCGGGTTCTTGAAAGACACCGTCACACCACTCTTTTGGAAGTTAAAATCTTAACTGGCCGCACGCATCAAATCCGTGTGCATATGGCCCATATCGGACACCCCGTTGTTGGGGATCGGATCTACGGTTCCAAACAGGATCCGGCCGCGCGCCTGGCGCTCCACGCCACTGAAATAGAATTTGTGCACCCGGTCACCCAGAAAAAGGTGAAATTTCATAGCTCTCCGCCTAAGGATTTTCCAGTTCCACAATAATTGTTGGTTTGTGGTGTTGTGAATTCCATCGCCCGTGAGCTCCGATAGGGTATCCTGTCTGGCGGACGCACTTTGGGAACGGTTGCGTCTGGCGGTAACGAGGCCCGTATCGGTATGCGGTGACGGTAGCGTCAAGATCTGGGACGAAAGACGTTGCCGATGGACGATACGAGCTTCGTTACCGCAACCGAGAGACGAGTTACCAGAGAGAGCGGGCGCTTGTGGATGTTCGGTTCTGTGCTAAACTAATTACCGATTATGAATTCGTATACAGTTCAGAAAACGATTAGACCGCTTTCGGGCACATTGTGTTTTCCGGGGGATAAGTCGCTTTCTCATCGGGCGATTATTTTTGGGGCACTGGCAGAAGGGGTGTCAGAGTTCACCAACGTTTTAGCGGGCGAGGACTGTGTGTGTACGCGCAAGGCGTTTGAAGACATGGGCGTGCGCGTCGAGAGTTTGAGTGATACGCATTTGAGGATTACCGGTCGCGGTCTGCGTGGGCTGCAAGCGCCTAAAAAGGAATTGTATTTGGGGAATTCCGGGACCTCCATGCGGCTGCTTTTGGGGATTTTGTCCGGATTTGACTTTGAAGCGACTTTGACGGGAGACGCTTCGCTTTCTTCCCGTCCCATGCGCCGGGTGACGGATTATCTGAAGCAAATGGGAGCTCGCATCGATGGCCGGGATAGCGGCAATTTCGCGCCCATTACGATTCATGGAGGCCATCTGGAGCCGATTCGCGCTTTACTTCCCATGGCCAGCGCTCAAGTCAAGTCAGCGCTTCTTTTGGCCGGTCTTTTCGCGGAGGGTGAAACGGCGGTGACGGAACCTTCAAAGTCGCGCGATCACACCGAGCGCTTCCTTTCTTTTTTTGGCGGGCGTATCAAAGAAAAAGACCTAACGGTTTCGATCACCGGCGGTCAGGCGCTCCAAGCCAAGAGCTTTGCCATTGCCGGCGATATTTCCAGCGCCGCTTTTTTTATGGCGGCGTCTGTTTTGGCGCCAGGCTCGCAAATCCGCTTTGAATCTATTTTATGGAATCCCACGCGAACCGGCATTGTGGACGTGCTGAAACGAATGGGGGTTGTGTTCGAGATGGGCCCCTACCGCGAAGAAGGTCCCGAGAAGATCGCGGATTTCATGTTAAAAAGTGGAGAGCTTCGCCCTTTTGAAATCAAAAAAGAAGAATTGCCAAGATTGATCGATGAAATCCCTATCCTCACGGTGTTGGCGACGCAGGCCAATGGCCGCAGCGTGATTCATGACGCGGATGAGCTGCGGGTGAAAGAAACCGATCGCATTGAATCGATGGTGACGATGCTTTCCCGTATGGGCGCCAAAATCCATGCCCAAGGCAATACTGTGATCGTCGAAGGCCCCACACCCCTGCATGGCGCAAAACTCCATTCTTTCAAAGATCACCGCACGGCGATGTCGCTGATTATCGCGGGGCTTATCGCGGATGGTGAAACCATCGTCGAAGGTTTGGATTGCATCCAAACCTCCTTCCCGAATTTTTTCGATCTTCTGCGAACAATCAGAAAGTAACTATTGACCAACGGTTAAGTAATTTCCAAAAGCCTTTGGGGGATTGGAGATAAATTGTTTGGTTTGGCCCGTTCGGGGATGGACGAAACTCAGGGCGGTGGCGTGAAGAGCGAGGCGTCTTAGCGGATCTGAAGCGGCGCCGTATTTTTTATCGCCCACAATGGGATGGCCGAGGTCTGACAGCTGGACGCGGATCTGATTTTTACGGCCGGTTTCCAGAGTGACTTCCAAAAGAGAGTATTCTTCGTTGCCGCGGAGCACCCGGTAATGAGTGATCGCGGGGCGGGAGTGGGGGACGGGGAATCGGGAGCTATAAACGCGCCTGAACTTGTCCTCAGTCAGATAGCTTTCCATCGTCCCTTCTTTTTCTTCCGGAAGCCCTTCGACCACAGCCGCGTATTTTTTAACGGCAGAGCCCCAGTTTTTTTGCAGAATATTTTTAGCCTCTTCGTTTTTGGCGAAAACCACCAGGCCCGACGCTTCCCGGTCCAGACGATGGACGATAAAAACGCGGCCCCGGCCATGGGGACTCTTGGCCCGGACATATTCAGTGAGCTGAAAGTAAAGCGTTCTTTCTTTTTCTTTCTCGGTGGCCATGGTCAAAAGACCGGAGGGTTTTTCAGCCACAAGAATATCCTCGTCCTCATAAACCACGCCGAACTTTCCTTCGGTTTTCAGGCGTTCGGCAAAAGCATCCTTTTCATTTAAAAAATCAACGGTGTCGCCGGCTTTCAGCGGATGGCGGTGCAGAGTCACCACACGGCCGTTGACCCGGACAGAGCCATACTTCAAAAGCTGCTTCAGTCCCGTTTTCTTCCGATCGGGAAAAAGCGCGCAGACGTACTCCCAAAGCAATGAAGGTTGAGTGACTGTAGGCATAATTTGCTGGCCATTGTAACACAGAGCTTAGTTTTGGGTTTACGGCACCTTCACCCCGTCCCTGGCTTTGGTTTGCCCATCTAGCGGACATGCGATTCCCCCTGCGCGGGAATCGCATTCGATGACAACGTGCGTGGCTGGCGCACGATGTGCGCCAGACCATGCCCACGCCGTTGT
>JACQQX010000055.1 GCA_016206805.1 Candidatus Omnitrophota bacterium | reverse complement strand
CCACGGTGTTGTTGGGGCCCTGGTACCAGTTGACTGAGACCGATCGAACCGTCGTGCCGTCTCCGGCGTAATTCAGGGAGTAGTCGGCGATTTCGGATCCGGCAAAACCTACATAGAAGGTTTTTGTTTTGAGGCGGCCAGTAGCGGCGTCCTCTACCGTGACCAAGTCCAGGGCTTTGTCGGCGTCCTGGTTGTATTGGTAGCGGACGATTTGTTTGTAGACGCCGTTTTTGGCTTGCTTGATTTGCTGGACACGCTCTTGGCCGCGGCGGCCGATGTAGAGCGTGAAGGATTCGGCGCCTGAATGGGTTAAAAGCTCGTTCTCATCGATTCTGCCGTCGGCGCCTTTGAGGGCGGTGATTTCCTCATCCGAGAGATCGCCGCGGATACGCACAACGGACTCGATGGCGCCGGCGCTTGAGATATTGTAAACTTCGACGGCGCGGACTTGAGCGTTGTCGCCGCCGCGGAAGTGAATGGTTTTTCGAATGGTGTTTCGAAGGTCATTATTGTAAAAGCTTTTGCTTAAAAAATGACTGCCGGAAGGCGCGCCGCGGTACGTCGTCACGTCGCTGATACGGTTATTGCCGTTGGCGTAATATTGGTAAACGCTGGTTTGCCGGACCTGCGAGTTGGCCGAAGCGTTGGAAGAATTGTCTCCGCGCACATCGTCAAACGTCGCGGCGGATTTGTAGGCGACGGAGTAAAGGATTTGCGTTCCAAGGGAGTTGTAGTAGGTGGCGCTTAAAACCCGCTCCGTGCCGTCCGCTCTCCCGTCGGAATCGCTGTCGCGGAACGCCATGGTGCGGGAAAGCTTGCGCCCGCTGTATTCATACGCGACGCTCAGATGATTCATGTAACTGATGAGCGAAAGCTCGGAGCGCCCGCCGACGACTTCATATTTGTATGTGGTGATTTTATTGGTGTTGCCGGCCGCGCCGCTTTGGGCGAAATACACCGTGTCCAGATTGGGCCCGACGTAAACAAATTGGTAATTGGAGCCGTCCGGATAAGTGAGGGTATCTATCCAGTCGGGATCGCCTTCATGCCCGGCCATGTAAGTGACCACCACACCGAGGTCGGACGCCATCTCGCGCGGATCGCGCGGCTGGGAACCAAAATCCAAAATCGACTGGCCGTTGGCGTTGGTAACCCGGCTGACCCGCTCGCGCGCGTCGTAGAAAGATTTGGTCTGTTCCTGTCCATCGGCGTCATAATTGGTCACGGAAAGCAGCCGATTTTTTGAATCGTACTCATACTCGTCGCGCGCGACAAGCTCCCCGTCTTCGTAATGCCGCTCCTCGCGCAGACGGTTGGCTTTTTTAACGCCGGAGTAGATTTTCTCCGAAGTCTTCTCATCGTCATAGGCGGCATCGCCGGAAATTAATTTTTCTTTTATAGAGGCCCAATCGGCTTGTGAAATGTGCTCCGAAATATCGTAGGTCCGCGAGCCCTTCCGGTCGCCGTTGGCGTCATACTCCACCGTCTCAAAAGAATGAGGCGTATTGACGCCGTTTTCCTCCGCGTAATCCGAAAAAATATTTTTGATCCGCTCCTTGTCCTTTTCCCCTTCGTATTCCTCCAAACGAATCAGCAGGTCTTCGCGCAGGCGCCCGAAAATAGCGTCTCTGGCATCATTAGCCCCGATCACCGCCCCATCGAAACCATAAGTTTTGACTTCTTTTAAAACACCGCCCTCGCGGATGTACCACGAAACCTGGCTGGCCGATCCTTCATCAAAACCGGACAGCGTATAGTCCGCCTGCCCCTCGGAATTATAATAAGTGAGGCTTAAGACGAGGTCTTCGTTGAGATAACTCTGGATATCCCGAATAGCCGTCGTGCCGATACGGATTTTCTCGCCGTTCTCTCCATCCCGATCTTCGGAGTTTTGAATATACCGGGCGATATCCACATCCCCCGCCTGCAGGGTCGCCGTCCTCCAAAGTTTTCCGCCCTGGTACTCGTAAATGTGAACCAGGTCATTGGGATTGTCATACTGGCCGTCGCCGTCGGTGTCTTCCAGCTGGAACGCGGCCTGCTGGCTGTCGTTCTGCGCGCCGCCGCGGCGCTTATCTTCATCAAAAAATTTCTTCCTGGCGCGAAGACGCTCGGTGAAGTCATCTTCAAGCCCCAGCGAATCCTGCAAATTTTGCAGGTCCCGTTTTTGCTCCAGAATGGATTGTGTTCGGGCATTGGCTTCTTGGATCTGGCGCGGGAGAAATTGGCTTTTGCGATCTTCTTGTTTTTTGCGAAGGACTGAATTGCTGATATCCGCCGCTTGGGAAACTTCTTGAAGAGAAAAACAAAGAATCAACGCGAGCGCGATGACCTTTAGCGGACGGCTATAGTGACTTTTATAACTAGATTCCACTCGGTGCTCTCACTTTTAAAGAACTTTTAATTATAACTATTTAAACCCACAAAAACTCACGCAGCTAAGTTGTTTTTACCTCTTAAATTATGGCATGTCATAGAGGCAGTATCAAATGAATAAAACTACATTTTTTTCTATTAACTTCCCAGTTTAACCTTCTTGAAAAAGGAAAGTTTTTTAACATATTTAAAAAGATTCTCTTGGCGCTGAATATCGCAGGAAATGATGTAGAATGAGGGGGTTACCATTAAGGTCAAAATAGTGGAACTGACGACACCACCAATGACTGTTAAGGCCAGTGGTGACCAGAGGTTAGCGCCTTCCGTTCTATCGATGGCCATCGGAATTAATCCCAAAACCGTAGTCGACATGGTCATTAAAATAGGTCTCAAGCGGTCCCGATTGGCAAAAATAGCCGCCCGAATCGGCGACCAGCCTAGTTTTTGAGTATAGTGATTAATTCGGTCTACCAGCATGATGGAATGGTTCACCACGATACCCGCCAGCATCATCATGCCGAGCAGGGCGCCGATCCCAATCGATCGTGGTCCCAGATAAAGAGCCGCCACCGCACCCACCAATGCCAGCGGCACCGCCACCATGATGAGAATCGGCTGCCAAAACGATTCAAAAAGCGACGCCAACACCAAATACACGAGAATCAGCACCAACAAAATCATGTACCGCATCTGCTTTCCGGATTTGACTAAAAGCGGGTAGTCGCCGCCAAAACGATAAAAATAATCCTCAGGAAAGGGGATGGGCTTCAAAGTTTGTCTCAATACGGTCACCACTTTTCCCAAGGGAATTTTGCCGATATTGGCACTGACTTGAATCATGCGGTTTTTGTCTTTACGCCAGATCTCGCTCGGCCCCAGGCCAAATTTAAAATCCGCGACCTGGTCCAGCAAAATAGGATCTCCGTCGCGCGTGGTGATGATGAGGCGATGCAAGTCCTTGAATGTCTTGCGATATTTCTCGTCCAGCCTGGAAATGGTCTCCACCTCTTTGCCTTCGGTGTGAAAAACCGTCGCCCGGAAACCGCGCATCTGCCCGTGCACCTGATTGGCGATCTCGGAAACCGTCAGGTCAAATTTGCCGGCCTTTTTTTTGTCAATCATGATTTGCATCTCCGGACGCCCCTCCCGCATGCGAATCTTCGTGTCGGAAAGGCCCTTGATACTCTCCATGCGGTTGGCAATCGCGATCGCCAGCTCCCGAAGCTTGTCGTAGTCAAAGCCAAAGATTTCGAGAATCACCTCTTTGGTCCCTACCTGCTCCTCCTGCTGGAAATAGATAAAAGCGGGCTGGATTTTACCCGTTTCCTGACGAAGACTCTCGATCACTTCATTGACCGTGCGTTTTCGCTCATGAGAGGGAACCAGCTCCACATAAACTTTGGAAGACCAGGGCTCGATGCGCGAGGTCACGTTTTTGACTTCGGGAATCGCGCGCGCCAGCTCCTCCACTTTTTTCACGGTTTTATCGGAAATATCAAGCCTGGTGCCGGTAGGCATTTCAACATAAGCGGTAAATTTATTTTGCTCGGTGCTGCCCAGATATTCCATCCCCAGCCGGGACAAGAAAAACAGTGAAATCGCTAAAATCATGAACGAAATAATAAGAATCCGCCTCCGGTGGCGAATCGACTGAAATAAAAACCGTCTTTCTTTACGCGCGAATTCCTTGACCCATGAATAATTCTCCCGGGCCTGCGGCGGCACAAAAGCCTCCGAAAGCCACTTCCGCGAACACATCATCGGCACCAGCGACAGCGCGCAAACCAGCGATACCAAAAGCGATACGACAATAGTCCACGCCATGCCCGAATAAAGCCGCTTCAGTTCCTCTCCCAAAAAAACCATCGGCAAAAACACAATCACACTGGATACCGTCGAAGCCACTATAGCCAGAAACATTTCCTGACTGCCTTCGGCGGCCGAATCAACCAGCCCCATTCCCCGCTCGCGTTTTTTCAAAATGTTTTCGAAAACAACGATGGAATTATCCACCAGCATTCCGACACCCAGCGCCAGACCAAAAAGCGTCATGACATTGATGGTGAGCCCCGCGTTTTTCATGAACACAAAAGTGCCGATCACCGAAACAGGAATCGGCAAAGTCACAATCATGATGGGCCTGAAGCGCGGGACTGTCAGCAACAGCGCGGCCAACGCTCCAAAAATAACCGTCAAAACCCACCCTTTAAAAAAGAGCGTGACCCCCATCGCCACGGCCACGGCAATCACTCCCGCTCTCGGAAGCCGGAATAAAAAAAGGAAAAAAACGAGGATAATCAGGATAACGCCCTGCAACAGCGAACTTTGAAGATTGTCGATGGCTTTGCGGATAAATTCCGCCTGATTGGAAGTCACGACCAGGCGGATATCGCGGGGCAATCGGGTTTTCAATAATTCCAATTGACGGCCGATGTCTTTTGCCACCGTGATCGTGTTTTTGGTGCTTTCTTTCTGCACATATAAAGTCACCACGGGACGGATATTGAGCCGCGAGTACTCCGAAGGATCCAGATAGGAATCTTTCACGGTCGCCACATCCCGGACGCGGACGATATTCCCCTCAGGCGTTCGCCTTAGCGCCAGCATTTTGATTTGCTCGACGTTTTCAAATTCGCCGATCACGCGCACCAAAAACCGGTCTTCGGCGCGCTCGATCTGTCCGGAGAGAAGGTTGAGATTATTGGCGCCGAGAACGCTCGTGACTTCGTCAATCGGGATGCCGTAAGAAGCGAGCTTCACCTGGTCCACATCGATCAGGATCTTCCGCTCACGGCCGCCGGCCACTTCCACATTGGCGACACCGCTGACCCGCTTCAGCTCATCCTTCACCGTCGCGTCCACCACTTTCCGGATTTCCTCGGTGGTTCGCTTGTCGCTTGTCGCGGCGACAATCACGATCGGCACATCCCCCTGCTGAAATTGCGCGATCACCGGCTTTTCGATTTCTTTGGGAAGGCGATTTTTAACTTTGGCGAATTTTTCCCGCACCTCCAGCGCCGCGAAATCCATATCCGTTCCCGGTTGAAAACTGAGCACCACCGTGGATTCCCCTTCTTTGGAAATGGACAAAAGCTGCTCCAAATGGCTCACCGTCGCGACCGCTTCTTCGATGGGCTTGGTGACCAGCGCCTCCACTTCCGTAGGCGGGATGCCGCCGCGCACTTGAATGATGATGCTGATTTGGCCGAAGGATGTGTTGGGATAAAGCTCGACAGGCAGTTTTGAAAGTGAGACGACGCCAAAAAGAACGATGATCAGCGTCGCCATAAAGACCGTCACCGGCCTTTTGATGGAGAAGACGGGAAGGCTCATAATTTTGTCACGCGTATAACCTTGTCATTCCGAGCGGTCTTGTCATTCCGAGCGGTCTTGTCATTCCGAGCGGTCTTGTCATTCCGAGCGGTCTTGTCATTCCGAGCGGAGCCGAGGAATCAACCGTTCTCACCTGATCCCTCGACTCGGTCGCCATGGCGACCTCCCTCGGGATGACGGTTCCATATCTCCTCAGCTCCCACATAAATCGCGGGAATGACCACCAGCGTCAGAAATGTCGCCACCAAAAGTCCGCCGATAACGGCGATGGCCATCGGAGACTGAAGCTTGGCTCCCTCGCCAATGCCCATGGCCAGCGGCACCAGTCCAATCACCGAGGAAAATGCCGTCATGAGAATGGGCCGGATGCGGATACGGCCGGATTCGATGGCGGCATCCCTGGCGCTCACGCCTTCCGAACGGCGTTGATTGATGAAATCAATGAGAATGATACCGTTATTGACCGCGATTCCCCCCAGCAGAATGACGCCCAAGATGACCACCACGCTGATCGGGGTTTGCGTGATCCAAAGCGCCAAAGCCACGCCAATCAGCGACAGCGGCACGCAAAACATCACGATAAAAGGCTGCCACAACGACTCAAATTGCGCGGCCATCACCATGTACACCAGGATAATGGCCAGCAAAAAAGCGAATTGCAAACTGGCAAAAGACTCCTGGATTTCCTCGCTTTCACCGGCGATTTTCAAACTGTAAGCGGCCGGCACGGACATCCGGTTAAGCGCGGCCTGAACGTCCCCCACCACTTCTTTCAGTCCCCGCCCATAAACTTTGCCCAACACTTGCACCGTGCGTTCCTGGGAAACGCGTTTGATTTCGCTCGGACCTTTGCCTTTTTCGAAAGTGACAAAATCCGCCATCGGCACTTCCAAATCCAGCGGCGAATGAATCGTAATCATGCCCAATTTTTGAAGCTGATTCCTATCCCTTTCTTTCAATTGAACGCGAATATCAATCTCGCGGCCCTCTTCTTTGAACTTGCTGGCGGTAATGCCTTTCATCGCGATGTTAGCGGCCTGCGCGATCGCAACAACGGATAATTTGTAAGTGCTCGCACGGTCCTTATCGATGTGAATCTTGGTTTCGGGAAAAGGTTCGGCAATGCTGTTGGTCACGCCGTAAACCCCGCGCACGCTTTGCAATTTTTCCTGAGTTTCCAAAGCCAGCGCTTTTAAGGCTTCGAGCTTCGGCCCTTTGATTTCGACGACAATCGGCGCGTCCGTCTCGCCACCCGCGCCGAAAACAGACTGGTAGAGCACATACCCCAATCGAGCCGGCCGGATTTGATTTCTGCCGGAAGATAATTCGAAATACCGTCGAACTTCCTGAACCACTTCATCCGTGGAGTGTCCCGGTTTTAAAGTCACGACAACTTGCGCCTGATGGGCGCCCAGCCGCTCGAGAATTTCCTTGGTCGACTCTCCGCGGCTGGAACCGACGATGGTAGAAACCCGGTCCGCTTGCGGCAAATTCTGCAGATACCGCTCTATGCGCCGGGTGATCTTATCCGTATGCTCCACGCGGGCGCCGACGGGCATGTCTACTTTGACCATAAACTGCCCTTGGTCCACTTTCGGCAGCAGCACTCTATCCAAAGACATCAAAATCAAAAAGCTCATAGCGAAAATAAGCAGCACCGCCAAAAGCCCCGGCGCTTTCCGCCGCAGAAAAGCCGGTAAAATACGGTCATACCCCTTGATAATTCCATTCACCGGCGCCGCGCAAGCATCGAGAATCTTGCCTGTCATTCCGAGCGATCCTGTCATTCCGAGCGAAGCCGAGGAATCAACCGACTTGATCCCTCGACTCGCCTTCGGCTCGCTCGGGATGACACGTTTCCCGCCCACCTTAACAATCAACATCGGCAGCAGCGTGAACGCGATAACGGCTGAAATCAGCTGCGTGACAACAACCACCCAGGCCAATTCCTTGAAAATCTGCCCCGCGATACCGGTGACAAACACTATCGGCAAAAACACGGCCACCGTAGTGAACGTGGATGCCACGAGCGCTCCAAAGACCTCTTCGGAACCCACAATGGCCGCGTGCCGCATGCCCTTATCGGGATCGGCATGATAACGCCGGTAAACGTTTTCCATGACCACCACGGCGTTATCCACAAGCATCCCCACGCCCAGCGCCACGCCGCCGAGCGAAATCACATTGAGTGATATCCCCATGAAATGCATGAGCGTAAAAGTCGCCAAAACCGTGATCGGCGTGATGGTCACTACCAGCGCCGAGCTTTTAAAATCCTTCAGGAAAATCAAAAGAATCAAAAACGCGAGAAATCCCCCTTGCACCGCCGCGTCACGCACGCCCCCCAGCGCCTCGCGGATAAACTTGGACTGGTCATAGACGATATCGACATGGATGTCCTTGGGAAGGTCCTTTTGCAAATCCTTGATTTTTCTTTTGACCGCGTCGACGATGCGGATGGTGTTGGACTGCGCCTGCTTTTGGATGGTGATGGTAACGCTGTCCCGGCCGTTTAAGCGCGAAAAACTGGTCCTTTCTTTGACAGTCCGTGAAATGTCCGCCACGTCTTTCAAAAGAATCAGGCGATTGGACGGCTCATTCTCCGCTTCCAAATCAAAAGGAGAAGCCTCTCTTAGATTTTCTTTTTTGATGGGGATCTGGCCGATTTCCCCGATGTGTTTGAATTCCCCCAGCGTGCGCACCAGGTATTCGTAAAAACTTTCCTTGATCGTGCCGCCCGGATAGTTGAGATTGGCCGCGGCGATGGCGTCCGAAACCTCCACAATAGAAATCCCCGCCGCGCGCAGCTTCGCCTGATCAACATCCACCAGGACCTCCTCCTCAGCGCCGCCGGAAATGGAAGACGAAGCCACGCCATGCACCTTTTCCAGCTCATCCTTGAACCAGCGGCGGGCTAACTCCCGCAACTGCACCGGCGTGCGCTCGGCGCTTGAGATATTCAGCGAAAGAATCGGCAGTTCAAACGGATTAAATTTGATAACCACCGGCTCCGCCGCGTCACGCGGCAGGCGGTCTTTGATGAGATCGATTTTTTCGCGCACCGACAGGGACGCGAAATCCATATTTTGATTCCAGCCAAATTCGGTGACCACCAGCGACAGGCCTTCCCGCGAAGTCGAGGTCACTTTTCGAATGCCGGAGATGCCGCTGACCGCTTCTTCGATGGGCTTGGTGATCAGCGTTTCGATTTCTTCCGGAGCGGCGTTCTCATAGGGAGTGACGATGGATAACTGCGGATAGGTGATGGGCGGAAACAGTTCCTGCGACAGAAGCCTCAGGGAAATAAGGCCGAAAAGGAAGATGCCGACGTACACCATCAGGGTTGTGATGGGACGTCTTATGGAAATTTCTGAGAGACTCAACGTTTAGAAGATGCCTTCTTGCGTTTCGGTGATTTCGACGCGGGCCTTGTCTTCCAGGTCCTGTTCGACATCCACCACCACCAAATCGCCCTCGTCCAGGCCTTCTTTCACTTCGATGGCATCCGGCGTGGCGTATTGCACTTCGATGGAACGGGCTTCCAGCGTGCCGTAAACGGGTTCCGGTTCTTGCGCGCTTTCTTCCGAATGCACCAGATAAACCAAATACTGATCGTCCTTTTTCTTGAAACTGGAACTGGGAATCACCAGCGCCTCGTCTTTTTCATAAACCAGAACATTCACGCGGCCAAACATGCCGGGTTTTATTTTTTCATCCACATTGGCGATCTTGGACCGGACTCTCACCGTTCGGGATTTGCCTTCGACAATCGGCGAAATGGAGTCCACTTCCCCCTTGAAAACCTGATCCGGATAGCTATCGACCGTCATCTCGATATTCTGGCCCTCACGAACTTTGGCCACGTCTTTTTCAATGATGCCAAATTCGATGTAAACATCCTTGAGATCCACGAAAGTCCCCATTTTGTCCTGCGGGGAAACAAAAGCCCCGCGATCCATATCGATGGATCCGATATACCCGTCGCTGATGGCGATCAAATTGGTTTTATCGAGTTCCGCTTTCGCCGACTGGTATTCCAGCTGCGCCTGGCGCAGTTTGGCTTCGATGATGGACCCTATTTCATACAGCTTGGCCTGTTTTTCCATTTCGATTTTGGCGTATTCCAGTTTGAGCAGCGACTCCTTCTGGTCGAGGCTGGCGATGATGTCGCCTTGGGTGATCTGCTCGCCTTCTTTGAAATTAATGTATTCCACCACACCGCTTACCGGAAACTTGAGGTCAAACTCACGAAACCCCCGTATCGTTCCCAGCGCCGGCAGCGTGTCCCGAAAGCTGACACGCGCGACCTTGTAAACTTTGACCGGCAGAGGGATGGCCTCGACCTCTTTTTTGGCCGGCTCTTTTTTTGATTTCTTGTAAACAGGAAAACCGCCGACGCAGCTCACATGATCCTTTGTGAAAGAAAATATAAAGAAAAAAAGAATGAGACCGGCGATGAAAGGAATAAGGAAATTCCTCGAGAGAACTTTCTTGCGAAGTTCCGGGTCCCGGACTTTTTCGATGATGATGATTTTAATTTGGGTGAAACGTTCTTTAAGATTCACTTTCAAGGTAATTTGCGTCTCCGGTCGCTACGTTGAGGCTTGAAACTGCCAGATGATAATCCGTCACCGCCTGAATGAACGCGAAGCGGTTTTGGGCCAATTCCACAAGACCCTCCAGGAACGCCGCGGCCGAGGTTTCCTGCATCCCCAAAAGGTATTTGGAAACACCCGTTTGCTTTTCCTGGTAACGGATTCTCGATACACTCAAGTCTATCTGAATCAGCGATTTTTGCATATTGTAAAACGCTTCGCGAAGGCCCACCGTCACGTCGTTTTTGGCCTTGTCGTAATCCGCCTTGGCCTGCAGATAAGTGGCCCGCGCCGCTTTCTCATCCGTGATATCGGACAACTTGTCCAAGAGATTGAAAGCGAACTTATGGGTCCAGTCGTCTGAGCCATGCAACGCCAAAACCGTGGGGCCGTACACATGCCGGACATAGCTATGCTCCACGCTGTTGGGTCCTATGGGCATCGTGGTTTGTAAGCCGACAAACCATTCTTTTTCCAAATCCAAGTCGGCATTATCGGCCTCCACTGCCGTCGTATCCACATGCACTTCGCCTAGTTTTCCGATAGAACCCCGAAAATCCACATGCGGCCGTTTTTTGGCTTTAAAAATCTCAACGCCATAACCGGCGGACTCCAGCGCCAGCGCTTTCACGGCGAGATCCGGATTCTGCCGGTAAGCCAGGTCCAGCGCTTCCCGCAAAGCGGGAGCCAATTTTTTGAAACTCAGCCTCAAATCCACCGGCAACGGCTTTTCGGCGTCCATTCCGGCCGCGTGGGACAACAAAAGCCGCGCCGCCAAGAGATCATTTTTGGCCGATTCCCATTGGAAGAAAATCTGATAGCGCGCCGATTCGGTGTTTAAAAAATCCACCTCGGAAATCAGCTTGGCGGTTTTCTCCTGGAGAATTCGCTTGTAAAGGGTTTCGGACTCTTGGTAAAGCTCCGACTGGTATTGCAAATTGTATTCGGCCTTCACCTGCCCGTAGAAAGCCGTGCGGATTTCGTGGATGGTGTCGTTGCGCAACTTATTATGCTCGGCTTGAGAGGATTTGAGATTGGCCTCGGCCTGCTTGGCCGTCAAAACCAATTCTCCTCCGTAATAAACCGGCTGAGTGAGATTCACTTTGTAACTGCGTCCCACGTATTCCCGCTCGCCGCTTTCACCTGCATTTTCCTCGATAACGCCCTGCACCGTCGGGAAAAAAGCGCGGCGCGCTTCGTTCAGCTTGGAACGGGCCACCTCCACCTTCTTCTTGGCGGCTTGAAGGGCGCCGTGATTGGCGACTCCGATTTCCACGGCCTCCGCCAAAGTGATTTTATTGTCGGAAATGGCCACCTTGTAAAGCGCCTCTCCATCCGTAATAGGAACAGCGAGCGCTGACTTAACCCTGTCATTCCCGCGCCCGCCCAAGGACGCGTCCGCCGGCAACTTTTCCTTCTTTACTGTCATCTCGAACCCGCCGCGCCTGTTGGCGGGTGAGAGATCTTTCTCTTGATGAGATTTCTCGGTTTTTGGATGAGATTTCTCGGCCGCCTGCGGCGACCTCGAAATGACAAGAGAGGGGCTCTTCGATTCGGTTTGATTCAGCGCCAAGTGCATGGCTTCAGCTTTTCGCATGATTTCGCGGGATTTTTCCTTGCCCATGACGATTTCCTTCTGAAACAAGGCCAGCGCGTCTTCAGCGGCCAGGGAAGGCTGCGCCACTGCCATTAAAATGGCCATAAAGACAACCCACCCCTTGAGCAAAGTCAGTTTGCTTTTCATTAAAAATAAGTAATTTTAATCAATTTTATTAAATTTTCCGGATTTTGTCCAGATAATCCTTAAATGTTTTCTCAAAACCCTGCTCGGTCGGCGTGTAATACCGTCGCTTTTCGGCCAAATACTCCTGCTGGACAAAATGCCCTGGGTAATCATGCGCGTATTGATAGCCTTTGCCATGCCCCAGCGACTGGGCCCCCTTGTAATGCGCGTCCTTGAGCGCCTTGGGCACCTCCAACGTCCGCCCCTCCGTCACATCCTTCATGGCCGCCTCGATGGCCAGATACGAAGCGTTGGATTTGGGAGCGCAGGCCACATAAACCGTCGCTTGTGCCAGCGGGATACGCGCTTCGGGCATTCCCACAAATTCAGACACCTGCAGGGCGGCGTTGGCCAGCACCAACGCCTGAGGATCGGCATTGCCAACGTCTTCGGCGGCGCAAATCACGATCCGACGGGCAATGAAACGGGTATCTTCGCCCGCGTACAGCATTTTGGCCAAATAATACAGCGCCGCGTCGGGGTCTGACCCCCGCATCGACTTGATAAACGCGGAAATGGTGTCATAGTGCTGGTCTTCATCGGCATCATACACCACCGCTTTTTTCTGAATCGACTCTTCGGCGATCTTTTGGGTGAAGGGAACAACCCCCTCTTTCTTGGGAGTGGTCAGCGCTCCCAATTCCAGCGCGTTCAAAGCCCTCCGAGCGTCCCCATCGGCGATTTTGGCCAGGAATTCCAAAGCCGCTTCTTCCATTCGGACGGGGATATTCCCCAATCCGCGGGTTTTGTCCTGAAGCGCGCGGCGCAAAATAGACTGGATCTCCTCCGAAGTCAGGGATTTGAGTTCAAAAACCAGAGACCGGGACAAAAGCGGGGCCACAATCGAGAAAAAGGGATTATGGGTCGTCGCGCCGATGAGAATGGGATTGCCCTGTTCCACGTCCGGCATCAGAACATCCTGCTGGGCTTTATTGAAACGATGGATCTCGTCCACAAAGAGGATGGTTTTGCGGCCGTCAACGGCCAGATTGCGCTTGGCCTTGTCGATGGCCTTGCGAAGCTCGGCGACATTGCTGGCCGCGGCGTTTAACGGCTCAAAATGAGACTTGGTTTCATTGGAAATAACGGTTGCCAGCGTCGTTTTTCCGGTTCCGGGAGGACCATAAAAAACCAGTGAGGAGACTTTGTCCGATTGGATAGAGCGGGTCAACAGCTTGCCCTCGCCCAGAATGTGGGTCTGGCCAATGACTTCAGCCAACGCGATAGGCCGCATTCGTACCGCAAGGGGGAGAGTGTTGGTCTTACGACTGGGGGATTGAAACAAATCGGTCACGGATAGAGCCTATTTCTTGAAGCAAGAGCCCCGCCAGTGCCGTGCTGCCGCGCACATGCTTGAACCCTTTTAACCAAGGGGGGAGCCTCATGAAGCCATTAGGCGTTCCCCGCCGAGGCGGGGCCGCACACAGGCCCCATAGCCAGCTCCCTTTCACGATGAGTGTTGGATTCGCATGTATTTGCGCTCAAGAATCCACGCGCACCGCAGGGATAGGAGAATTATATCACGATTCTACTGACGAGCGTAAAAGAGATTCGAGCTGACCGCGCTGTTTTTCTTTCCAATTTCGCAAATTCTGGACATCGGCTTGAAGCAATCGATTTTGGCTCTCCAGGTCCCCCTTTTGGGCGCGAAACGCGTCGAGCTCCGTTTTCATTTTCTGGAGCTGTTCTTGGAAACCCGCTTCCCGGCTTCTGATTTTTTCGTTTTCTTCCCGAAACTGGCGGTTTTCCTGCCGGGTGGTTTCCACTTCCTTCATCGCGTTCTGATAAGAAAGTCCCATCTCGGCATGGGTTTTCATAAACGCTTCGCGGTCGCGCCGCAGACGGATCAGCTCATCTTCAAGCGCCTTGGTTTGTGATTCCAATTGCTTGAGCTTATCGCGATCGACCGCGTTGTTCCCGGCGGCCTGGATGGCTTTTTGGGCATTTTGATTCTCGACCGACAAGCGCTGGACCTGGTCTTGGAGGTTAGCGATGACTTGCTGGGACCTGGTATCCGGCAGCAGCTGAGTCTCGACGGCTCCAAACTGCGCGGGCTTGGAGGATTTGAGGCGGTCGATTTCCTGATACGCCTCGTCCCGCTCCCTGGTCAGCGTGCGCACATGGTCTTTCCAGATCTCCAGCAACTCTTTTGTCCTTTGGATATCCTCAACCGCCGGTCTCACCAAAGCCTCCGCCCCCGCGCGGCCTTCAAAACCCAAGACAAGACTGATCAGAACCAGAACCGCCGCTTTTCTCATAGGATTCTCCTCGTTAGTTTTTTTTGCCGCGCCGCTCTTCAAAGTGAGAAATCAGTGATTCCAAGTATAACTCAAAATTGGATTTTAAATTCTGAATATCCGTCAAATCCGCCTCGATGTCCTGTCGCAGCGCTTCGGGATTTTTAGAGCGAGCGCGCTGGCGGCGCTCCGCAAAACCGGCTACCAGAGAATCCAAATACGATTCAAAACTCGATTTTAAATTACGCATGTCGATTAGGTCCGCTTCAAGCGTGGCTTTCACATGGTCCAGTTCCCTATTCGCCGCCTGCAGCGCGGCCAGTTTCGCGTTGAGCTGGCCCAGATCAGACAACTTCTTTTCCAATTCCTGTTTTTCCATCCGCGCTCTTAGAACTTCCTCTTTTAAGAGAGTTGTCTTCGCGTTTTCCGCTTGCAGTTTCTGAATCATCGCGGTCAGTTCTTTGATTTTCTTCGCGGACGCTTCCGCTTCCTGGCCGCGCTGGATCCGCTCGGCCAGCAGCTTCTCATTCTGGCGCGTCAGCCCTTCCTTGCCGGAGGAAACCGCGGCCAGCGACTGATTGAGCATCGCGGTTTTGGTCATTTCTTTCTTCAGCGCTTCTTCTTTAACCGCCAACGCGCTTTTCAGCGCCCCCGCCTGCGCTTCCAATCCCAAAACCATTTTGGAAAGCGCGGCATTATGCTCTTTCAGAGACGTTTTTTCAGTCTGCAGCATCCCCATCGAAGCCATCAAACCGCTTTTTTCTTTCAAAGCCGAATCCCGCTCGACGGAAGTGGAACGATAGCGCTCGACCAGCTCCCGCATCTTGCCTTCGGATTCCCTCAAAAGGCCGCTCAGCTTATTGGCATTGGTTTCCGCTGTCGCGAGCGTCTCTTGCGCGCTTTCCAGATCCGCCTGCAGCGACTGGGATCTTTTAGCCAGCTCTTCCCTTTCCTTCGCGGTTCTTTCCAGATCCAGCTTCAGGTCCCCCGACTGACGCAATTGGGTCTCGCGCTCTAAAAGCGATTGACGAAGCGCGTGGATTTGGCTCATCGCTGATTCCTTGTCCGTAAGAAGCGCCGCTTTTTCTTTCAGGAACACGCTCCTGTCATCATCCCATTTTTTCTGCAATTGCGTAGATTTGGCGGCCAATTCCGCCTTGGCGGCAGCCAGTGATTTCGTCAGACTTTCGATCTGGCGAACATCCTCTTCGCCGCGCGCCGGCTGAGGCTGGGCCGGTAAAACTCCCATGCGCAAACGCTGATTCTCCGCTTGAAGGGTATTCACCTTGGCGGTAAGCGCCTGGATTTCTCTTTTCTGGTCTTTGATTTGCTGGGTCGAGGCCGCATGCGCGGCAGGCGCAACCGTCGTTGTCGATAAGATGGGAGAAGCTTCGGCGGACTCTTGGGCAAAAGCATGGCCGGACATCAAAAATGAGGCTGCTATGATGATGAAAAATAGGACCGATGGTCTTTTCACGAAGAACCCTTTCTACGGTATTTTAAAACTAAAAGTGTCACAATGCTAAAAAAAATAATGTTCACAAAACCATACGCTTTGAAGGAAATATCGCTCGAGCGCAAAGCCTGCGGCGTCATCAAAACAATGCAAACCCAAACCCCGATGGCCCAAGAGAGGCTGAAATCTTCGGCGCTTTTGCGTTTAACCAGACGAATGATCAGCGGAATATTAAAAAGCGGCAGCGCAATCCCCGCGAAAAAAGCCGTCATCTGAATCCCGTCCATCCCATCCCCCGTGTCATCCCGAGGCCGCGACGGCGACCGAGGGATCTTATTTTAACGAAACTCGACTTTATAACTCGCGCGAAGAGCGTCGCCCACCTTATTTTGCAGCGCCGTGATCTCGGCGTCCGTAAACGTTCCCGTCTCTTTCTGATAAACCAGAGAAAACGCGAGACTTCTCCTGCCCGCCGGAATATTTTTACCGACATATTCGTCTAAAAGTAGGACTTCTTCCAAATAAGGGGAGGTCGATTTAATAAGAATGCTGAGTTCTCCCACGGATTTGCCCTTATCAACGATAAAAGCGATGTCGCGTCTGACGGAAGGAAATCTATGCGGGGTCTCCACCGACAACTTCTTCCTTATGGAGTCATTGGTCAATTCGTCCCAATTTATCTCGAAATAATAAACATCGTTCGGAATATCAAAAAATTTTGTCACTGTTGGCTCGATTCTCATTAATTTCCCATCAATCAAAGACGGCCAATGGGTCGGATCAATTTTCAGGTGCCCTAAAATATTCTCAACAACTCCTTTTAAATCATAAAACGACGCTTCGCTTTTTCTTTTCCAATTTTTTTCCCAGTGGCCATAAAGCGCCATGGCAAGCCGTGTCGACTCTTTTTCCGCCTTGTAACAATTGCCTATTTCAAATAATTTTAAAGCGTCGGCTTTTCGGTTAATGTTGAAAGCGATTGTCTGAAGCATCCCCGGCAAAAGCGATGAGCGCAAGTATTCCTGCTCAGCGCTCGCGGGATTTCTTAACCTTGAAACTCCTCCCGGAAGATCGGCTCGAATCAAGCGGCCTGGCAAAAGACTATAAGTAATGATTTCATGAAGACCCAGTGCCGCGAGATATTTTTTAAGTTCCTGGATTTGTTTTATTTTTTTATTTTCAATATTCTCAAGACCGTGTTTTGTCACCGGAATCGTCGGCTGTATCGTGTCAAACCCTTCGATGCGTAAAATCTCCTCGATCAGGTCCGCTTCCAGTCGAATATCCCGCCTCCCGCTCCGGCCCGGGACAGCGATACGGTCAGCGCTTTTTTTAACCGGAGAAAAACCCAGGTTCTGCAGGGTTTTTAAAATTTTGCCGGCCGGCACGGCCTGCCCCAGCACTTTTTCAAGACGGCTGGGCCGTAAAAAAACCCTTGGCGGCTTGGGAAGGCTGCCGGCGATTTTTTCCGCCATGCCCTGATCCGAGCCTCCGGCCCATTGGCCAATCAATGTCGCCGCCCGCCGCGAAGCCGCCGCGACCTGGGACGGATCAACACCCCGCTCAAAGCGATAGCTGGATTCCGTGGAGATTTTGGCAAGCCGGCTGGCCTGCCGCACACGCGCCGGATCGAAATAAGCGGATTCCAGGAGAATGTTTTTGGTGGAAGCGGTCACCTCGGTCCGTTTCCCCCCCATCACACCGGCGATGGCGATGACTTTTTGAGCGTCGGCAATCACCAGCGTCTTTTCATCCAGCGTCAGCTCGGGCCCGTCAATCGGCAGAAACTTCTCGCCTTTTCTGGCCGATCGCGCGACCACAACACCGCCTTCAATTTTATCGGCGTCAAAAGCATGCAGCGGCTGGCCCATTTCAAAGAGAACAAAATTAGTCGCGTCGACCACATTATTGATAGGCCGTGAGCCCACAAGCTCAAGATTTCTTTGAACAGTCGAAGGAGCCGGTCCAATGGTGACATTCTGAATAAGTCGAGCGGTATAAAGCGGGCAGCCTTTTTTATCTTCAATACGAATCGTAAACCGGTAGTCAGTAGACGGTGGACAGTAGACAGGGGAAAGACTTTTTGGTTTTATCTTTTCGCTGACTACTGACTTCTGACTACTGACTACTTTCTTTATTCTTTCCCCGGTCAACGCGGACACTTCCCGCGCGAGCCCGAGGATACTCAGGCAGTCGGGACGATTGGTCGTCACTTCAATATCCAGCACCGCCTCGCCGCCTTTTTTTTCGATGCGCTCAACGGCAGTGCCGGACAAAGTGAGCAGCTCCGCAAGCCGCTCCGGCGAGACGCTCACATCGATGTATTCTTTAAGCCAGGAGATGGGAAGTTTCATAACATCAAATCCGAAGCACGAAGCACGAAATTCGAAACAAATTCAAATTTTTCAAATTTCAATGCCCTAAACCTCTTGTTTGATATTTTGATCATTTTAATTTCTAATTTGTTTCGTGCTTCGTGCTTCGGATTTCGTGCTTAGAACTGTTTTAGGAACCTTATATCATTTTCGAAGAACATCCTGATGTCTTCCACGCCGTATTTCAGCATCGCGACGCGCTCGACGCCCATTCCGAACGCGAAGCCGGTGAATTTTTCAGGGTCGATTTTCACGCCTCGCAGGACATTGGGATGCACCATGCCCGCGCCCAAAATCTCCAGCCACCCTCTGGTCGGAGACCAAAGATCGATCTCGGCGCTGGGCTCGGTAAACGGGAAAAAGTGCGGACGAAAACGAAGTTTAGTGCCTGCACCGAAAAATTCATTGGCGAAAGCCAGAAGAATGCCTTTTAAATCCGAAAAACGCGCTCCCTCGTCCACCATCAGTCCCTCGATCTGGTGAAACATGAAAGAGTGTGTCGCGTCCGTCGCGTCGGGCCGGTAAACTTTTCCGGGCGCGATGATTTTAAGTGGGGGTTTCCGCTTTTCCATTACGCGGATTTGAACGGTGGACGTCTGGCTTCGCAAAAGCTTTCCGTTATCCAGGTAAAAGGTGTCAAAACTGTCGCGCGACGGGTGGTCCAGCGGAATATTGAGCGCTTCAAAGTTGGTGTATTCGGTTTCCACTTCGGGGCCGTCCACCACGGCAAAACCCAGCCGCTCGAAAATACGCGTGACGTCCAGTGTCACTTGCGTCAGTGGATGGATTCCCCCCGGCAAAGCAAAAGTTCCGGGCATGGTCGCGTCCAGGCTCTTGGTTTCCGGGGAAACAGCGGAAAAAGAGGCTTCTTTTTCTTTGAAGCTTTCTTCCAGGATCCGTTTGACGCGGTTTAATTCCTGACCCGCGGCGGGTTTATCCGGCGCCGGAACTTCTCCCATGCGGCCGGCCAAAGACGCAAAAAGTCCCTTGCGGCCCAAAATTTTTATTTTGAGCGCTTCAAGGGTCTTTTTGTCCGTCACGGACTCCAGGTCGTTTTGAGTTTCGACCTCGAGTTTTTTCAGATCTTCGATCACTTAGGCGGCTTTCGCGATTGCGGCAAGCTCCGAAAACACTTTCTTCTCGCTGTGCGCCAAATCCGCGAGGATTTTACGATCGACTTCGATCTTGGCCTTCTTCAAACCGCCGATCAGGCGGCTGTAGGTCAGACCATTTTCGACCGCTCCGGCGGAAATGCGGGTGATCCACAGTTTGCGGATCACGGCCTTGGAATCCCGACGATCGCGGGTAGCGAACATCAGCGCGCGTTGAACGGTTTCGCGGGCGGTGCGGTACAACTTACGGCGGCCTCCGACAAAACCCTTCGCGCGTTTTAAAAACTTACGTCTGCGCCGTCTTCCGGCGGGTACTGTTCCAGCTTTAGGCATAGGGAAGCAATCTCCTTATTGTGTTTTGCATTTCGCCGCCGGGCACCAGCAGGCTTCCACGCAAATGTCTCTTGCGCTTGGAAGACTTATGCTGCAGCAAATGCCGTTTGCCGGCGCGCATTCTCTTTATTTTTCCGCTTTTAGTAACACGGAACCGCTTTTTAACGGATTTGTTCGTTTTGAGTTTTGCCATTGATTCTCCTTAATTAACCCGTCATTCCACGCTTGCCCCCCTGTCATTCCACGCTTGCCCCCCCCGTCATTCCGAGCGAAGTCGAGGAATCAACCGCTCTCACCTAGTCCTCCTTCGCTTACTTGATCCATTCTTACTTGATCCATTCTTACTTGATCCATTCTGATCCCTTCTTACTTGATCCCTCGGCTTCGCTCGGGATGAATTCGCTGCGCGAATTCACTTCCCGCCGATGATCATAGTGATCATGCGCCCTTCCATCAACGGCGCCTTCTCGACTTCCCCTAAAGGGGCGATGTCCTGGGCGAGACGTTCAAGCAATTTACGGCCTGTCGGGATATAATTCATCTCGCGTCCCCGGAACACCATCGTTATTTTCGCCTTGTCACCCTGTTTCAAAAAGCGCTCAAGACTGGAAAGTTTCACCTTATAATCGTTTTCGTCGATGAAAGGATGAAACTTGATCTCTTTTAAGTGAATGACCTTCTGTTTCTTTCTGGCTTCTTTTTCTTTTTTGGCCTGATCATATTTGTAGCGGCTGAAATCCATGATCCGGCACACCGGAGGCGAGGCTTGACCCGCCACCTCCACAAGGTCCAACTCCGCTTCGCGGGACATCAGAAGCGCCTGACTGATTGAAACAACACCGGCTTGATTCCCATCCTGGTCAATCAGCCTGACTTGAGGAGAACGGATCGCCTCATTGATGCGTACGGTTATTTTCGGAATGTTTCTAGCCTCCTTGTTTTACCTGTTGAATAAAATCGACAAGCGACATCTGCCCCTTGTCGCCGGAAACCCGGTCTCTAACGGAAATTTTGCCCGCCTGCGCTTCCTTGTCCCCCAGGATCAGCATGGCTGGGATTTTTTCGTTCTGCGCCGCGCGAATGCGGGCGCCCAGTGTATCACTGGCATTCCGGATCTCACAGCGCAATCCTTCTTTTTCAAGTTGCTCTTGGATGGTTTTGGCGTAATCTTCATGCGAATCCGCGACGGGAATGAGGCTCACCTGCACCGGCGAGAGCCAGAAAGGCAGCGCCCCCGCGTAATGCTCCAAAAGCGTGCCCATAAAACGCTCGACACTGCCTAAAATCGCGCGGTGAATCATCACGGGTCTGTGTTTTTTTCCGTCCGCGCCGGTGTACTCCAGCTCAAAACGCTCGGGAAGCGCGAAGTCACACTGGATCGTGCTGCATTGCCAGGCGCGATTCAGCGCGTCTTTGATTTTGACGTCGATTTTCGGGCCGTAAAAAGCGCCTTCGCCTTCAGAAATTTTATAATCCACTTTTTTGGACTTCAAGGCGCCTTCTAAGGCGGCCGTCGCCCGTGCCCAGTCTTCATCAGTGCCGATGGAGTCCTTCGGCCGCGTGCTGATCTCGATCTCCCGCTCTTTAAAACCAAACTTGTCCAATACGAAAAAAATAAAATCAACAACGGAGGCGATTTCTTTTTCGATGGCCTCCGGTGTCGAAAAAATATGCGCGTCATCCTGCGTGAAATTGCGCACGCGTAACAACCCGTGTAAAACGCCCGACTTCTCGTTGCGGCAGACATTGCCCATTTCAAAAAACCGCAGCGGCAGGTCGCGGTAACTGCGGACTTTGGTCTTATAAATCAACATGTGCCCCGGGCAATTCATGGGCTTGATCGCGTATTCCTTTTTGTCCTGGGTTTGGAACACAAACATGTTTTCCTTGTAATAGGCGTAATGCCCCGAGCGCGTCCAGACATCGCTTTTTAAAATCTGCGGGCCGATGACAAACTGATAGCCGCGCTTCAAGTGCTCCTCTTTCATGAACTGCTCGATCAAATGCCGGAGCAAAGCGCCCTTGGGGTGATAGAAAATAAGCCCCGGGCCGCCGTCTTCCTGAATTGAGAAAAAATCGAGTTCCTTGCCGATTTTCCGATGGTCGCGCTTCTTGGCTTCTTCGCGCAAACGGATAAACTCATCCAATTCTTTCTTCGACGGAAAAGCCGTTCCGTAAATGCGCTGCAAAACGGGATTGGTTTCAATGCCTTTCCAATAGGCCCCCGCGATGCTCGTCAATTTGAACGCCTTGATCAAGCCCGTCGAATGCGCGTGAGGATATTTGCAAAGATCGGTGAAGTCCCCATCCACAACGATCGAAAGGTCCTCTTTCCCGTCGAGCGACTCGACTGTTTCTACTTTGAATGGCTCATCTTTTTCTTTAAAAATTTGACGCGCTTCGGCGGCAGTCAGCTGTTTTTTCTCGAAACGATAATTGGCTTTGACGATCTTTTCCATTTCGGCTTCGATGCGAGCCAAATCCTCATCCGTCACCGGCTCAGGGAACTCGATGTCATAATAAAAACCGCCCTCCACCGGAGGACCGAATCCCAGATGGGCCTTGGGATAAAGACGCTTCACCGCCTGCGCCAAAACATGCGCGCAGGAATGGCGGAGTTTGTCGAGTTCGGTGTATTGTTCAGTTGTTTTGGTCATTTTGTTAAGTTTAACTTTCTAAAAAATTGTTTGGTCAGGACTCGGCGCCCTACGTCTTTCATGTCCTCGACACCTCCGGTGTCTCGGCATTCAAGACTCCGGGTCGGCCATTCGCTGCGTCGATGGAATTGGCCGAGCGCCTTTATGGCGCTCGACCTTTATAGAACGGGGCGACGCAGCTCTCTTCGAGTCCTGTATTGCCCATGCGCGAATCACACAAACCGGTACGATGGACCATAAAATATGGGCAATACAGGACTCGAACCTGTGACCTTTTCCATGTCAAGGAAACGCTCTAACCTCCGCCAAACGGCGCGGCGGATGCGCCAAGTTCTTTGGCGCAAACTGAGCTAGATTTCCTTAGGTGTTCTATCCCCCTTCTGCCCTGCCCGGTCTTAAAATACTTCTCTCGTCTTAAAGCATCACTTTTATTCTCAAACTGCTCTGAATATAATAACTCAAAGGGCCCATTCTGCTTGGACCAAGCCGTCAGACCCCATCGATGCCAATCCAGCCTCTTCCTCAAATCTTTTGAGGTATAACCGATATATTGCTTTCCATTCTTCGAGCTCTTTAACACATACACTGTATGCATAAAATGGTGGGCAATACAGGACTCGAACCTGTGACCTTTTCCATGTCAAGGAAACGCTCTAACCAACTGAGCTAATTGCCCTAATAATTTTAAAAACGTAGCCTACCGTGACCTTTTCCATGTCAAGGAAACGCTCTAACCTCCGCCACAGATCGTGGCGGATGCGCCAAGTTCTTTGGCGCAAACTGAGCTAATTGCCCCCTAATAGTTTCGTTAAAGGAACCTAACCTCCGCCGTAAAGGTAATTATCATGATTCTTGGACAAATCTCGAGGCGTATTTCCCCTGTATGTTTTTTTCATCCATATTTTGCCGAGGGAGGGAGTCGAACCCTCACGCCCCGAAGGACTTGGGATTTTAAATCCCATGCGGATGCCAGTTTCGCCACCTCGGCTAGATTGTGACGAGCTCAATAAAGTTTTGCTTCTATTCCATCCAGCGATCGATGTGCCACACATCTTTGCAAGTGAGGTTTTTCTATCTAAACCCAAACACCCCTCATAATAGCAATTTTCAAAAATCCGTCTTGCGGCCAACTTTCCGTATTTCAGCACATACAGATTTCTATCTTTGTGAACTCGTCCCGCTGCTAAAAAATATTTCTCTATTTCCGCTTGCAGCCAATAAATAAAAACAGACGCGCCAGAGTATATTCTTAAACTCCACTGCTCAATCCCATTGGACGGATGATTCCATTTTCGAACGCATCCGTCACCATCAATAACCCCACGAACAAAATCAGAAAATGAATCCGCCGGAACGTTCAGCTTTCCAAGAATCAACGATTTTTTCGGCGTCAAACCAATCGATAATAAGAATTCATAAAAATTCCGATTAGCGATCTGAATTCTATAATATTCCTTCTGACTATCGCCTCCACGACGCTTAGTGCCAATTTTATTGATTAAGCCTGTTGATTTTTTGATTAATTCCAAAAAATCCTTACTTTTCGACGTAATATCAATATGTTCGCCGTCCAAAGACAGATTGCCATCTGTGGCAATTAGACCAACTAAATACCACAACTGCTCTTTTGTAAAACTTAAAAACTTTCTCTGATGTGGCATTGCATTCCTAAAATCGAGGCGCGAACCGGAGTCGCACCGGTGTACGCGGTTTTGCAGACCGCTGCCTAACTGCTCGGCCATCGCGCCAAAATCAATGAGCGCGCAATTTACGCGCCAAAGGCGCGTCCAATTGCCCGCGCGAATTGATCCCGAGTCGGCCCGGCCAAGGGCCGAACGAGGGATCTTGCGCTTGCGCTTAAATGTAGCAAAAAACTTTCCCTGTCGTCACGCCTTTATTTGGCGGCAAAAAGCCTCTCGACTTCCCTTACCAAAAGCGCGGCCACCCGCTTTTTTGACACATTTCCCAAACTTTTGACAGATCCGCCACCGCTGGCCAGGTACGCCTTGACCGGTCGCTGGCCAAACGGACTCACTTGCCCCGTAACTTCCTGGGCTAAAAGAAGATCCAAGCCTTTTTTCTTCAGTTTTTTCATGCCCCGGTCGGCGACTTTCTCCGATTCCAGCGCAAATCCGACGAAAATTTGATTTTTTTTCTTCGTTCGCGCAAGCCCGGCCAAGATATCCGGGTTTCTAACAAGCGCTAAACGTGTAAAACCTTCTTTTTTGATCTTTTTAGAGGCCACCTTCGCCGGCCGCGCGTCGCAAACCGCCGCGGCCATGACAAAAACGTCGTGCTTCGGCACCAGATTTCTCAATAATCTTAAAAGGTCCCGCGCCGTCCGCACCCGCGCGGGGCATTCGACGGCCGTGACCGCGTGTCCCCTCTTTTTGGCCGCTTCCACCAAAAACCGTCCCATAACCCCCGTGGAATAATTGGAAATGAATCGCACAGGGTCTATCGGTTCTTGTGTGGGACCGTAAACGATGAGAAATTTCACGAAAGAGCGGCTTTGACGGCTTTTACAATACTCGCGTTTTCCGCCAAATGCCCCATTCCCTCGTCCGAACAAATCAAATGCCCGTGGACCGGAGGAACGATTTTAGCGCCAACGCCTTCAAGCCGTTTCAAATTTTCCCGCGTAAACTTGTTCTTGAACATCTTGTCGTTCATTGCCGGCGCGATCACCAGCGGCGAATCACTGGCCAGCGCCGCGCAGGTCAAGACATCATCCGCCAGCCCATGAGAAAGCTTGGCGATGATATCCGCCGTCGCCGGCGCCACCAAAATCACATCAGCCCACTTGGCCAGTTCAATATGAATGGGCTTGGCTCTTCCCGGAAGCGAGAAAAAATCTTCCACCACTTCCCTTCCCGCGAAACTCTGCAGCGAAAGCGGGGTTACAAAGTGATGCGCGTCGCGCGTCATGACCGGCGCCACGGCGAAGCCTTCACTGCGCAAGTCCGTGATGAGATCCAGCGCTAAATACGCCGCGATGGACCCGGTCACACCCAATAAAATATTTTTTTTGCTGTCCGTCATCCCCGCTCCGCTCCGATAATGGCTTTCAGCACGCGATAGCAAGCGCCGATCTCGCGATTCACGATGCGATAATCGCAAAGGCTCAAATCATTCAACTCGTCGAGCTCACGAGTAGCCACTTTCAAACGCTTTTGGATTTCTTTTTTGGACTCCGTGCCGCGTTTTTCAAGACGCCGGCGCAATTCTTCCTTCGAAGGCGGCGCCAGAAAAATAAAAACCGAGTCCGGCCTGACTTTTTTCACCTGCTTGGCGCCTTGCACATCGATGAGCAGCAAAACATTGCGGCGGCGGCGCAGATGCTCTTCCACTTCCTTGCGCGGCGTGCCGTAATAATTCCCGAAAACATTGGCCCATTCCAAAAAACCTTTTTTCTTGCGAATGGACGAGAATTCTCCCTTGGACACAAAATAATAATCTTCGCCGTTGACTTCATTGGCCCGCGGCGCGCGCGTCGTATAGGAAATCGACGGCACCAAATTTTTGTCCCCTTTTAAAAGCTCGCGCGCCAGCGTGGTCTTCCCTGTTCCCGAAGACGCTGAAATGACAAATAAACGCCCCTTAGGCTTACTCAACATTTTGGGCCTGCTCTCTGATTTTTTCAATCGCGCTTTTCATCAAAATCACCTGCTCCGCTATCGCCGCGTCCGAAGACTTGGCGCCCATGGTGTTGGTTTCGCGCGTCATCTCCTGCGCGATAAAATCGACCTTTCGGCCAATCTCGCCTTTTTCGGCCAGAGTCTTGGCCATCGCGTGCAAATGACTTTTTAAACGGGTCACCTCTTCCGAGATATCGCCGCTTTTCAAATACTGCGCCACTTCGACGGTCAACCGCTCTTTATCGATTTCGCCGTCTTTCAGATAATCTTTCATTCGCGCCAAAAGCGCGCGACGGTATTCTTTTCCCAAAACCGGGAGACGCCGCTCAACCGCCGCGAGCGATTTTTTGATTTCTGACACGCGGCCCAAAAGATCTTTGGCCAGCGCCCGGCCTTCCTGAACGCGCGACTGGTCCAACTTCACCAGCGCTATTTGAATCGTTCGCGTGAGTTCACTCGAAAAAACTCCCCGCCGCTCGAAAGACGTGTCTTTCCGCAGCACATCGGGATAAGCCAAAACTTTTTCGACAACACCGTTGCCGGCCGCTTTGTGTTTCAGCACCCGCTCCAGTCGCCTGATTTTTCCATAGACTTCCTTAGCCAGCGCTTCGTTCAAAACAAGCCGCGCCGAAAAAGTCGCCGGATCCGGGCAAGCGATAAAAAGATTCACCTTGCCGCGGCGGATTTCCTGGGAAACGATTTTTCGGGCCACATCTTCAAACTCAGCCAAATGCCCGGGCAGTCTCGAGGAAATCTCAAGAAATTTGTGATTAACCGTCTTTAATTCCACACGAATAGGGCCGTGCGAGGACTCGATCTCGGCATGACCAAATCCGGTCATGCTTCTTACATTCAAGCCCATGCCTTCTTTTTCACTTGGGATAAAGTGACTTCCTTGGTGGGATAAAGGTTGTCGAAGACGATTTCCTGCGGCTCGAACCAAAGCTTGATCTCACGTTCCGCTTCGTCAGGAGCGCCCGAAGCGTGAATCACATTCTCATAAACACCCTTGGTGGTGATGCGTCCGAAAGACCCGCGAATCGTTCCGGGCTCGGCTTCCTCGGGATTGGTGGCTCCGCAAACTTTGCGGATTTTTTTGATGGCCTCGTCACCGTGATACACAATGGCCATAACGCGCGGCGTGTGATAATCGCCCATCAGGTATTTCACGATTTCCTCAAAAAAGGGTTTTTCTTTCATGTGAAAATAATGCTCTTCGGCGAGCTTGCGGGAGACGCCACAAACCTTGGCGCCAATAATCACGAGCTTCGTTTCCGAAAGTCGAGTGAGAACGTTGCCCGTGAGGGATTTCTGCAGCCCATCAGGCTTAATAATAACCAGTGTTGCTTCTTTCATAGGCTAAATCTAGACGATTCCCCTCTCCTTGTCAACACGAAATCAACGCCCTTGTTTCCCTCTCGTCCACCCCCGCCACATAGTGAATGCAAAGGCAGTAATAGCGTAACCAACACCCCCCCCCATGTCATTTCGAGGCCGAAGGCCGAGAAATCTT